>NZ_DEXB01000005.1:115961-116251 GCF_002366485.1 Hyphomonas sp. UBA3195 | reverse complement strand
TCAAAGTGCGTGTAGAGGAAGCTTTCGGTGTGATGGGCGAGCATCCATTTCGCCATGATCGAGCCCCCGCGCGAAACGATGCCGGTGACGCGGTCGGCGGTGAGGTGAATATAGGCGAGGCGGACGCCCGCATGGATGGTGAAATAGTCGACGCCCTGTTCGCACTGTTCGATCAGCGTGTCGCGATAGACTTCCCAGGTCAGGTCTTCGGCGACGCCGTCGACCTTTTCCAGCGCCTGGTAGATCGGCACGGTGCCGATGGGGACGGGGCTGTTGCGGATGATCCATTC
>NZ_DEXB01000005.1:64098-115763 GCF_002366485.1 Hyphomonas sp. UBA3195 | reverse complement strand
GCGATCTGTTCCGCAGCGCCGTCGACGGCCTTGGCGCGGCCAATGTTTTCGCGGGTGGCGACATAGATCATCTCTTTCGTGATGATGCCGGCCTTGGCGAATTCGTATTGCGTGACCTTGTGGCCCGGCAGGCCGCGCAGCGGCTTGTGCGTGACCGGGAATTCGCGGGCAAGGTATTTGCCTTGTGCGCCGCCATTGTCTTCGGGCTTCACATGGCGCCCGTCATATTCCTCGACGCCGCCGCGCTCCAGCACCCAGGCGCGCCGGTCGCGGGCGAGGCCCTTTTCCACGTCGATGGTGACCGACGGATCGGTATAGGGGCCGGACGTGTCATAGACGGGCACGGCGGGCTCATTGGCGCTGGGGTGGAGGTCGATCTCGCGATGCGGCACGGCAATGTCCGGCGCGTCGGCGGGGTGGGAATAGACCTTGCGGCTGGCGGGCAGGGCGCCGGTGGTGACTTTTGGGGTCTCGAACTGGCTTTGGTCTGTGGGCTTGTTCATGGGGCTATTCCTTAGATGGCCGGTGTGGCGGACATGAATGTCTTGTTGAAGTCGGCGGCTGTGGCGGGCAGCTGGATGAAGCCTTTCCGGGTCCACTCCTGCACAAGATCCGCAGAAGCCGCATAGGCGTTGGCGAACAGGCAGGGATCGTCGGAGGTATAAGCCCAATCGGCGAAAGCTGCCTGACGATGGGACTGGATGGCAATACTGCTGTTGACGGCGCGTGTATCGCAAATGTGGATCGTGCGTTTCACTGCAGCGTTTTGATTCAGCTCGAACCACCGCTCTTCCGGCATTGCGGAGGCGGAGTCCTGATACTGAAGTCGTATATATTCCACGCGCTCACTCCCGTCCCTTGCGCCGGTATTAGCCGGATCAGGTTCAAAGGGTGCTGGAGCGGTGTTCTTTCGAACGGTCAGCGCGGGCGGAAAACCGGTTCCCACTTTTCCTCGCTGACCTCAGCTCCATCTCAGCGCTTACCAGACGCGCCCCTCGGATGGCCGGGAGAATAGGCGCGTTGTGGGAGGAAGGAAAGGGGGTAGCTGGCGAGAAAAGATAGGTGATTACCTAAGTGTCTTGACAGGCGTCAGTCCATCGCAATAGATAGGTGGATGCCTAACTATTCTTCTTCCGATCCAGCCGCTCTCGACCGGGCTTTCCACGCCCTCGGCGATGCGACCCGGCGCGGCGTGATCGCGCAGCTGAGCCTCGGCGAGGCGAGCATTGCCGAGCTGGCGGAGCCCTATGACATGGCGCTGCCGAGCTTCCTGCAGCATGTCCGCGTGCTGGAAAAAGCCGGGCTCGTATCCAGCCGCAAGGAAGGCCGGGTCCGGCACTGCCGACTGGAAGCGGCGCGGCTGGCAGAGTTGAAATCCTGGATCACGCAATATCAGCAGGCCTGGGCGGCGCGCCTCGACCGGCTGGATGCTTTCCTGAACGCAGACGACCCCGAAAAGGACACCTGACATGACTCATCATACCGTACAGCATGGCACCGCCACAATGGAGAAGGGGCTTTCGGCCTCGCCGGCCCGCGTCTTTGCGGCCTGGGCCGATCCGGAGCAGCGCAAGGTCTGGGGCTCGCCCTCTGACGAGATCGATATGCGCATCGATGCGGCCGACTTTTCCGTGGGCGGAGAAGATGTCACGACCTGTCTGGCGGGCGGCGAGGCCGTGGCCGTGGTGCGCGGCCGCTATCATGACATCGTGCCGGACAAGCGCATCGTCTATACCGAGATCATCGCCTCCATGGAGGCAACCGAAGGGGCCTGCCTCGTCTCGGCGGAATTCCTGCCGGAAGGGGAAGGCACGCGTATGGTCATGACGCTGCAGACCGTGGCACTGGACGGATCGGCCCTGCTGGAGGAGGCGCAGGCGGGCTGGGGCAGCGCGCTGATCCGGCTGGAGGAATTGTTGCAGGCAGGCTGATCCGGGTTGGGGCTGTACTCAGTTGCAGAAATAGCAGCTGATTAATCCCAGACGGCATTTTGTTAACCTTATGGCGACTCCGAATCGCGATGATGGGCGCAAACCCCGACCCCGGAGATGTGCTTCATGGCCTTTACTGCAACATTCGGCGGCGCCGAAGAGACCAAGGCAAAACCGAAATACAAGACCTTCAAGGTGGACCTCTGGGCGACCGATCTGAACCCGACCGAAATCGGGATCATGAAACAGACCCAGCATGAGGCCGCGTCTGACCAGTTCACCAAGGACATGGAGATCTTTGGCCAGATCAAGGATGGTCGCGAGCGGACGGGCATTCTCGCCTATCGCAAGGAAATGTGGAAAACCGGGGAAGGCATGAAGCGCCGGCTGGTGCTGAAATTGTTTTCCGAAGGCATGCACTGGCGCGGGACGGCAGAATTGTTGATGGGCCGGTCATTGCAACTGAGCATTGGGGCGAAGGGCACACCGGTGCCGTCCTATTCAGTCAATATCAGCCGTCATGACCAGATTATCCAGTTGGAACGGTCGGCGCAGAAGTGGCCGCTTTTCCCGGAGAAATTTTCCTTTTTTATCGACACGACGAAAGGCCCGCGCTTCTATCGCCTGCGCCGCAACGTCATAGGCATCGGTGCAGACTATAGTCTGTATGATGATCGGGGTCGCAAGATCGGCAAGCTGGATCATCGGATCATCAATCTGGGCGGATCATGGATCGTTAAAGTGGATGCGGCGGAAAGCTATGCCAAGCTGGAGGCCGTGTTGCAGATGTTCTGTGCCCTGCTGAAATTCAACGGCGCCGCCCGTCGGCATGTGGCGAAAGAAGTCGAACAGCTGCATCTTGGGCGGGCCGTGCGCCAACTCGACACGCAGGAGCGCAATCTCTACCTGAACCCGCGCCGTCGGCGCTGATTGGTCAGGCTGCAGGCCGCTTCAGTTCGATCCACAATTGCTCCGACTGAGCCAGCAGCTGGCCGTCGCGCGTGAACAGTGCGGTGGCAGCGCCATGCTTGCGACCGTCATCATAGAGAGACCAGCCGGCAACAATCAGATCGTCGCCGGGGGCGGGGCGTGCATGCACCTGCGCGGTGATGCGGGCCAGCACCATCGGATTGTCCTGAAAGCCAATCGCAAAGGCGCCCGGACAGTCGAGCGCGGCCCATAGTATTTCCGGGCGCACCAGGCCGTCTTCGCCTGCAAGGCTTTCATCCGGTGTCCAGACATCTGTCACCCCGTCATAGCCATTCGGCTTGCCGGTGAAGAGGCAGAGGCCATCGTCGGTGCGCTCTGGTCCACAGACATAGCAGCGGGGAAACGCGTGGGTCTCGACAGGGGGGAAGCTGTCCGGGCCTGTCTGTGCTGTCTCGAAACTTGGCGCAGCGGGAGGAGGGGCAAGCCGCGCGGCAGGTTGCGCGGTCATGACCAACTGGTCCCCATGCCGGACTTCGTATCCGTCACCTGTTGGGACAACCTCCATCGCGATGTCGAGCGGCGGTGGCGCGCGCAGGGAAACTTCTGCCGGACCATCAATCTGGCTTGCGGCGAGACCTGCCGAGATGCCTCCATTGGCCGAGCCCGGGGGGCCGTTGAACATGGCGGGCACGAGGATGGTGATCGGTGTGGACATGGGCAACTCCTGTCCTGCGCGCATGCCGATAGCGGCGAGTGAGGTCAATGCGACATGCAGGCAGGATGCGCGCTAATCGAGCAGACCGAGTTCGCGTTGCTTTTTCTTGCTGAGGGCAGTGGCGATCAGGCAAAAGGATTCTGCGACATAGTCCTTGAGGTCGTCATCCGACAGGGTTTCGTCCGAGAAACGCTGGATCCATTTCATGCCACGTGAAGCAAGGTAAGGCGCGCCCTGGCAGCCGGGCTGGTCTTTCAGGATATGAAAGCTGATCGGGCGGACCTTGAACGTGCACGCGGCGAGCTGGTCGCCGTCCGGTGTTCCCATGGCGAAGACCTTGCCGCCAATCTTCCAGACATGGGAGCCACCCCATTGGACCACATGCGTTGTCTGGCCGAGGCCTGCGCAATAGGAATTGTAATCTTCCAGTGTCACCGCGCGAGCGCCTGCTGCGTGCCGCTGTCCCAGCCCACGAGGATTTCCGCACCGGTATCGATGACCGGACGTTTGATCAGCGTGGGATTCGCCTTCAGCAGGCCCGCGGCGCCTTCGCCCAGCGCGCCTGACTTCTCAGCCTCTGACAAGGTGCGCCATGTGGTCGAACGGCGATTGACGAGTCTTTCCGCGCCGACGGCCTTCAGCCAGGCTGGCAAGAGCCGGTCAAGGTCGGCGTCTTCGCGAATGTCGACAAAAGCGGTCTCCCGGTCCGAGGCATCAAGTTCTTTCAGGGCTTTCTTGCAGGAATCGCAATTCTTCAATCCGTACAGCGTAACCGGGCCAGCCGACATGGGGGTCTCCTCTAAGTGTGGTGCCTCAAAGGGCTAGAACGCACCGATGGCAAACACAACCAGGCCAAGCGCGAGCGCAACAATGCCAAATCCGCGCAAATGATCATCATCCGGCATCATCCAGTGTGCCAATGCCCAGAGTGGTTTCGGCCATGCCACCAGGAGGAGACCTTCGACGAGCGCCCCTGCGATGATCAGGGTTGCGATGCCATCGGTTGCGGTGGAGAAACTGTTCTGGACTGACAAGGTTCCCCCCGCCGCAAAGATCATGACCGCGCCGCACAGAAAGCCGATCGCCGGGCTGTCTTCCAATTCGTCGATCAGGCGGGCCATGCGGTCAGGGTTGGCCAACAGGCCGGCTCCACACGCCATGAAGTAGAGGCCGAAGACGAGCAGGATTGTATGGGCGAGCATGACAGGCTCCTCTGGATACGCTGATCAGCATATCATGCCGGGCGGGGTTGGTCAGTCCGTATCGGAGGGGCGGACCACGCCGACAATCGGGCCCATATCGAGACCGGTCTCGTTGCGGCCGATCTCCGGCGCGTAGAGCTTTGAGACATATCCATCCAGAAAGAGGGCGTTGGGCGTGTTCAGCTTGTCGCGAAACAGGCTGGCAAAACTGTGGAAGTTCACGGGCACATCACTGATGGCGAAATAGAGCGTTGCGCCATCAGCGGTGACGCCCACGCCATTGCGACGTTTCCGGCTGGGGCCGTCCGCGTTGAATCTCGGATGCAATGCACCGTCGATCACCAGCATGGGGCCGGACTGTGTCGCAAAGCGCGCGTCCGGTGCCTCGGCCTCAAAGGCGAGACTTTCTGTGACATGGGGGGTGCCGTCTTGATCCACCCAGAATACCCCGTTGGGAAGCAGGCCGAAATTGCCCGGCCCCTCACGCGTCACGAGCGAGGCGACTTTTTCGCCCTGCTCGACATAAAGCCCGACCGGGCGGCGGTCCTGATGATACATGCCGGCGTTCATGGCAAACTCAAGCGTCTGGCCGTGATCGGCGAGATGGGCGGCCAGCCGGTCGAACTGACCGAAGGGCGCGCCATCGGGGTGAGTGAGCCAGAGGTTTACCGATGTGGGCGCCTCAAAGGAGCACACCGTATAAGGTTGGCCGAGATGCTTTACCGGGGCACATGGCGACGGGGTTTCCGCCTGAGCGCAAGCTTGCATCAGAACCGTGCAGACGAGAATGGCAAACCAGAGACGCATGCCGACAAATTAGCGGCTGGCTGGATCAAGCGCCATGCACAAATTCCACGAGACTGGGGATCGGTAGATTTTCGATATATCGAACCTTGAAATTTAGATATATCGAAATTATCTGAGGTTTAGATATATCGAAAGGAGCTCAAATGACGTATCGAAATAGAAACATGAAACATCGTCGTGGCGCAGGTTGCGGCACACGAGAAAATGGACCCATGCATGGAGGTCGACGCGGTATGAGACATGGTAGAGCGGATGGTCATCGCGGCGGACGCCGTCGGCCCCTGAATCATGGCGATCTGCGCCTGTTGATCCTCGAGCTTGTCTCGGAGGAAGCCCGCCACGGCTATGACTTGATCCGTGAGATCGAGAGCCGGACGGGCGGGGCATATGTCCCCAGTCCCGGCGTGATCTATCCTGCGCTGGAGGCCCTCCTGGACCTCGGCCTGGTCGAGGCGGAAATGGATGGTCAGCGCCGGACGTTTCGCCTGACGAAAGACGGCAGCAAAGAGCGCGAAGATTCAGCCGCGACAATCGAGGCGATCGAGGCCCGTCTCGCCGACCTTCAGGAGAGCGATCGACCTGAAGATCCGCAGGATGTGCGCGGGGCCATGCATCGACTACGCCACGCCGTGCGAGATGCGGCCCGGTCGGCGTCGAATGATGGCGAGACGCGCAAGGCGATCGCGGATATCCTGACGGATGCCCAAGAGCGGATCGCCGCGCTGAAAGGCGCCTAGCCGGTTTGACCGGATTCACAGCGGAGAAGGGGAGGCGATGCCTCTCCTTTTCTATTCGGCAGCGGCTTCCAGCGCTTCGCGGCGCTTTTCAGCGGCGGACTTCTTGACGCTCTCGGAGCGCAATTGTCCGCAGGCGGCGAGAATGTCGCGTCCGCGCGGTGTGCGGATCGGGGACGCATAGCCCGCCTGATTCAGCACTTCGGCGAATTCCTCGATTGTGTCCCAGTCGGAGCATTCATAAGGGCTGCCCGGCCATGGGTTGAACGGTATGAGGTTGATCTTTGCCGGCACACCTCTCAGAAGGCGGACGAGGTCGCGCGCTTCAGCAAGGCTGTCATTGACGCCCTTCAGCATGACATATTCAAACGTCACCCGGCGGGAATTGCCCAGGCCGGGATAGGCGCGGATCGCCTCGAACAGTTCCTTCAGATTGTACTTGCGATTAATCGGAACAATCTCATTGCGCAGGTCATCATTCGTCGCGTGCAGCGAGATGGCGAGCATGGCATTTGTGCGTTCGCCGAGCTCTACGATCTTCGGCGCGACACCCGCCGTGGATACGGTGATGCGGCGCCGGCCAATTGCTATGCCATCGCCGTCACTGATCGTGTCGATCGCTTCGGCGACATTGTCCAGATTGTAGAGCGGTTCGCCCATGCCCATGAAAACTATATTCGTCAGGCGTCGGTCTTCTTCGTCACTCGGCCAGCCATCCAGCGCATCCCGCGCGATCAATACCTGTGAGACGATTTCCTGTGCGGTCAGATTGCGGACGAGCTTTTGTGTGCCGGTATGGCAGAAGGTGCAGTTCAGAGTGCAGCCGACCTGGCTGGACACGCAGAGAGCACCTGCCTTGCCGACATCGGGAATATAGACGCTCTCACCTTCGATGCCGGGGCCGAAGCGGGCCAGCCATTTCTGCGTGCCATCGCGAGAGACCTGGTGATCTGCGATCTCGGGTCGGGTGAGGATGAATTTCTCGCCCAGCTCCGCGCGCAGGTCCTTGGCGACATCGGTCATGCCGTCAAATTCCTGAACACCGAAATGGTGCATCCAGCGGCGCAACTGTTTTGCGCGCATGCCAGCTTTCTTCGGCTCCAGGCCGAGCGCTTCCATCTCTGCTTTCAGAGCAGGAAGGGACAGGCCCGCCAATGAGCGGGGGGCAGGGGATGCAGCGTCGCCGCGCCGGGTGAGGTCAAGTTCGATTTTCATGATGCGGCGCCTATAACACGCTGAAGCGGTTGAAGGAATTGCTGGCTGCAGGCCTCACATTACGGGGAGTTAATGAGGATCGCCATTGTTTTGTCATCGATGGAACGGAAAGACTGACCCACGCGTTAATAAGCGTGCCCAATTCCGGGCTGTCCTTTCCAAAGGAGCTGATGACATGAAACGCCTTTCCTATGCGCTGCTTGCGCTTCCCCTGATTGCCCTTCCAGCCTGTGAAACCGGGCCGAGTCAACGGGTTCTGACCGGCGCTGGCGTCGGGGCCATTCTTGGCGCTGGTGCAGGTACGCTTGCAGGTGGCGACGATGGCCGCAACGCTGCAATTGGCGCAGCCGTGGGCGCAATTGCTGGCGCCGCAGCCGGTGACTATATGGACAAACAGGAGCGCCGCCTGCGCGAGCAAACCGCTGGCACGGGCATTGGTGTTGAGCGCCAGGGCGATCAGATCGCGTTGACCATGCCGTCCAACATCACTTTCTCCGTGAACAGTGCCACGATCCAGCCGAACTTCTATAGCGCGCTGAACGATGTCAGCCTGACGCTGGTCGACTATCCATCGACCGCCGTGGATATCATTGGTCATGCCAGCTCTGACGGCCCGGACGACTACAATATGGACCTGTCCCGTCGCCGTGCAGAATCGGTCCGTTCCTATCTCGTGAACCAGGGTGTCACGCCTGTTCGCCTTGCGGCTGTTGGTATGGGTGAGACCCAGCCAATCGCGGACAATGCGACTGCTGAGGGCCGCGCCGCCAACCGCCGCGTGGAAATCATCCTGACGCCGATCACGCAGGAAAGCTACTAAGCTGAAATTGCAGACCTCATCGCCTCGATGGGGTCTGCATACCGTTTTTCCATGGCGGCGAGCAATTGCGCGTTTGCCGTGGAAGGATGGCCCGAATTGGCAGGCGGTGCAGGATCATATTCCACTGCCAGCTGAATTCCTTCGGCCACGTTCTGGCCCGAAATTTCCATGACAATCTGAAGCGCGAAATCGATGCCGGCGGTAACGCCCCCACCGGTATAGGTGGTGCCGTCCCGAACGCAGCGCGCTTCGGTGGGCACAGCGCCGACCAGCGGCAACAGATGGTGATAGGCCCAATGGGTGGTCGCCTTTTTGCCGTTTAGCAGGCCTGCTGCACCGAGTATGAAAGCGCCCGTGCAGACGGACGTCACATAGGTTGCTGCTGCGCCGGCCTTGCGAACGAAATCCATCGTTTCCCCGTCAGCGAGCGCATCGACCACACCAAACCCGCCCGGCACGAGGATCATGTCGAGATCGGGCGCATCTGCGAATGTGCCGGTCGGCACGAGGCCTAGGCCGCAATCGCTCGGCACAGGATCAGGGGATTTTGCGAGAATATGGGTTTCCGCGCCGGGCATACGGTGGAGTATCTGGAGAGGGCCGGTGAAATCGAGTTGAGTCACATTCGGGAAAAGGACAAAGCCGATATTCATGATGCACTCCGATTCCAGCCCCAGATTGCCGGTGCGGTATTGATAGCAGTCGCCACACGTCGTAGCGAGTCCGGCGGCATGGTGCCGGTCGATATTTGCACGACTTTCCTGATCGCAGCACCTATACAAGCGTTCAACACCGAACGCGAAGAGGATCGGAACATGCAGGACTCCGTTCCGACCCATAATCCGCGAGGCCGTTTCGGTCAGTCAGCGCCTTATCGGGGCCTCTTCTCCGAAGGCATTCGCGGGCTCTCCTGGATGTTTCTGAAAGCGACGGGCTGGCATGTCGCCACAGACTGGCCGGACGTCTCCAAATCCGTGATCATAGCCGCGCCTCACACCTCCAATTATGACGGGTTGGTCATGCTCGCCATTGCGGGCTGGTACCGACAAAAGCTCAGTTGGATGGGCAAGGCTTCCCTCGTGCAAGGGCCGTTTGGCGGCTTGCTCCGGCGAGCAGGCTGCGTGCCGGTTGAGCGGTCAAAATCGAAGGATGTCGTGTCGCTGATGAAGGAGGCGTTCGACGCGGCGGATACGCTCCACCTCGCGATCGCGCCTGAAGGGACGCGCAATGCCAATCCGGTCTGGAAAACTGGGTTCTGGCATATCGCCCAATCCGCCAATGTGCCCTTGTTCAGCGCCGTGCTTGATTTTGGAACCAGGGAAATGCGGCTGGAGGGACCGATCATGCCTGGCGGGGATTTCGAGACCGATATGGACGTGATCATTTCGCACTATCGCGATGCGAAAGGCCGCCATCCTGAGCGCTTCTGTCTACCGGGTCAGGCGTCTTAGCGGCAGATTGCGGAGGCCTTGTCGATGGCCGCTGCCGAGCCGCTCAGCGAGAAATGATAGGCCACTTGCGTGTTGCGCTGGGAAACGGCTTCAATCCGGAGTTCTGATCCCTTGCGAAGGGCCGAAACAATCCGGGAATCGTCGGAATCATCTGCGAACGCTTCACGCCCGACGCCAAACATGGCCCAGGACGACCGTCCGACGCTGGCCTTCGGCGCCAGGTCTTCCCGCAAGTCAAAGCCGACTTTCAAGCTCGGTTGGTTGCGCGCGCGGCCGGATTTCCAATTGGTGACATAGAACCACACATCGCCATGATCGGCCGCGCGGGGGGCCTTGTCGGTGGCCTGTGTGGCCGCGTAGCAGATGGTTTCTCCATTCGCGGTGTCGGTAAAGACCGACCAATCCTTGTATCGACCGATCGCTGAAGGGCTGGCAGAGGCCATGGGCACGGCAAGCGCAGCCACAAGGGTCAGCACGGTCAGAGTTTTCCGGCTCAATCTCAGTGTTTGCATATTCTATACATTCCCATTTGCGCGGAGCATTCCCAGCATCATAAAGACAACAGGGTTAAGGCTAAACTACGGCATGTCAGCTGCCTCTGCAGATCACGCCAGCTTGTTCGTTCAGGCGGTTGCGTTCCATGTGAGCCGCCACGATAGTGTCTGGAACATGTAAACTGAGAGTTCTTGTGTGAACGACACTGTAACAACGACGATTTCCCCGGATGTGCGACAGCGTCATGCAGACTGCATGGCCCTGATTGCCTCCGATAAGTGTCGGGCCTCTTTTTCGGAACTGTTCGACTTCTACGCCCCGCGGGTGAAGAGTTACATGTTGCGGTTGGGCGCAAGCGCGCTGGAGGCCGAGGATCTGGCGCAAGACGTCATGGTGACGGTCTGGCGCAAGGCGGGCATGTACGACCGCAAGCAGGCGTCGGTCTCGACCTGGATTTTCCGCGTCGCACGCAATCGGCGCATCGACAAATTCCGCCGGACCAGTCGGCCCGACCTCGATGCGGATGAACCCATGCTTCGGCCACCGGATATAGAGCAGCCGGATGCGGCGCTGGATCGGGTTCAGATCGAGGAGGCGGTTCGGGCCGAGTTGGTGAAGCTGCCCCCCGAACAGCTCGAATTGCTGCAGGCCGCCTTCTATGAGGGCTTGTCGCATTCCGAAATCGCCACAAAATTCAACCTGCCCCTGGGAACGGTGAAGTCACGAATCCGGCTGGCTTTCGGCCGCCTGCGTGGCCAATTGGAACCGGAGGGCGGAGATGCCGACACGTAGTGAATGGAACATGACATGATGCAGCAGCCAGCTACTTCATCCTATAGCGAGCTCTATTCGGCCTATGCGGCGGGTCAGCTTGATCCGGCATTTGCGTTGCTACTCGAGACCCAGAGCATGTTACGGCGTGATGTGCGTGGCGCGCTTGCCGCAAGTGAAGCGGTGTCCGGTTTCATGCTGGAAACAGCAGAGCCCGTTCAGATGTCAGCCGGAGCAGGGGCTCGCGCACTTGAGCTGATTGATGCGCTCGAAAGCGGAGATAGCGTGACCGCTACGGATTTCACTGGAGACGCCGAATTGGCGTGCCTGCCCATGCCCTTGCGCGACAAGGCGTTGGAGGCATTTGATGCTGCCGGATGGCAGGCGAACGCGCCGGGCATCCGACGCATGAAACTCGATGTTGGCAGCGACCTCGAGATCGAGCTTTACCGTATACAGTCCAATGCCAAAGTGCCCCGGCATTCGCACGGCGGTACGGAGTTCACGCTCGTGGTGGCAGGCGGATTTTCGGATGAGACCGGCAGTTACGGTCCCGGCGACTTGGCGGTCAAGGGGCCGGACGACACGCACCAGCCCGTCGGTGATCCGGGCGAAGTTTGTTTCGCCCTTGCAGTGCGGGATGCGGGACTACAGTTCACGGGGATCATGGGTGTGATCCAGCGTGTGCTGGGGCGCTGACTATTTGCGGTCGCGACCGGGAACATATGTTCCGCTGAGGCCATCTCCGCCAGTGCCGCCAGGCATGATCGGGCGCGGAGCATAGCCGCCCATTGATAGATGTCGATCATACATGACGAGCGCGCCAGCAAGGCTGACATTGATACAAAATTTGGTCGGAATTTTCACGACATGATCGCAGCGCGCGAGGATGTCGGGTGACAAGTCCCCTTTTTCAGGGCCCAGCATATAGGCCGCCTGCGGAGGATGCCGGAAGGTGGGCAGCATTACAGCATCATCCGTCAGCTCGATGCCGACCATCTGACACCCGCGGGGCAACTGCATTTCGTCAACATTGTCCCACTGATAGTAAGGCACTTGTCCGGCTGTTTTTGACGTGTCGGCCTGGTAGGCTGCCCGCAGGCGATGCTCGGCATTGATGGAAAACACAAAGCTTGCCCCGAAGGCATTCGCTGTACGCATCAGCGCGCCAAGATTCATGGGTTTCGAGATACGTTCAGAGCCGATCGCAAAATAGCCGCGCATATCAGAAAGCCTCCAGTCCAAACCTGAGGATCACGAGCAGGCCGATAATCACAGGCAGTGTGTAAACCGAAACGCGCCGCGCAAGGCGCAGGTGTCCGAGCTGGTTCGGATAGGTTTGGTTGAGATGAGTTGCGATATCCGTATGCGAGACACGCCGTCCGGCATCAGCGACGCCTTCGCGGTACTCAATGTCTGAGGGGAGTCCGCCAAATTTTTCCGTCAGAGCACGGCGCAACGCTACCGAAATCATCCAACGCATCTGCAGGGCGAGCATCAGGGCGAACACGGCCAAACCCAACACTATGAAAAGAAGAATATTCATCAGCCGAACGTGCCCACTTCAAATCGTCCATTTGAATCCGCCATGGCGCGTTTCAGGCCAGACGAATTCCAGAGCGCGGATATGTCTCCTTCGGCGGATACGGCGATCATGCCGCCTTGTCCTCCCAGCATGCGCACATCATCCAATGCGCCTTGGACGGCGGCTTCCAGTCCGGCTCCGGCATAGCGGATGCGCGCCGAGACGTCTGCGGCTGCAGCTGCGCGAATGAAATATTCACCCAGTCCGGTGCACGACACGGCGCAACGTTCATCTGCCCATGTGCCCGCGCCGGGCAGGGGAGTATCGCCCAGCCGGCCGGGCGTTTTACCACGAATGCCGGCCGTAGAGGTTGCAGCTGACAGGTCACCATAAATGTCGAGCGCAACTGCCCCCACGGTTCCGGTTGAGTTGATCATGTCCTGTGTCGTCAGTTCATCGACGGGGTCATAGTAAGCGTCCGGATCGTCGATCATGACCAGGCCCGATTTGGCCAGCAGTTTTCGGGCGCCGTCTGCAATCAGCAAAACATTGGGGGTCTGTTCCATGACCGCGCGCGCGCAGGAGACCGGATTGCGGTATCCCTGCAGAGCGCCGACCGCTCCGGCTGTGCGGTTGCGACCGTCCATAATGGCGGCGTCCAGCTCATACGCGCCGTCGAGGTTTGGTGCAGCGCCCTTTCCGGCAAGATACAGGCCGGACTCTTCAAGCCCCTGAACCATCACTTCGACCACATCCAGAGCGGCTTCGCCGTCCCGCAAGCGTTCGGCACCATTCTTCAGCAGGGTCGCCAAATGGGCTTCCTGCAGGGAATAGTCATTCCCCGGGATCGGCCCGGCGCCACCATGCAGGGCCAGGGCCCATTTCTTTGCCATTTGACTGCTACCTCTCCGCTACGTCAGGCTTGGACTTTTATCGGGCACACCGCTACCGTCTGACAGCAGAAACAACAAGATGGGAAGGAAGTCGCAGCCATGAAAGCAGTGCTCTCCAAAGAAGTAGGCGGACCGGACAGTCTGGTCATTGAAGATGCCCCGATGCCGGAATGCGGCAAAGGTCAGGTGCTGATAGAAGTAAAGGCGTGCGGAGTGAATTTCCCGGATTCGCTGATCATTCAGGACATGTACCAGTTCAAGCCACCGCGCCCATTCTCGCCGGGTGGCGAGATCGCCGGGTTCGTCAAGGAGGTGGGCGAAGGCGTTTCCCATGTGAAAGTGGGTGACCGCGTTCTGGCCTCGATCGGGAATGGCGGTATGGCGGAATATGCCGTCGCGGCCCAGCATGCCGTAATGCCAATCCCGGAAGGCATGCCGTTTGAAGAAGCGGCCGCGTTCCTGATGACGTATGGCACCAGCTATTATGCTCTCAAGGACCGCGCTGACCCGAAGCCGGGTGAAAAACTGCTCGTTCTGGGTGCGGCTGGCGGCGTTGGCATTGCAGCCGTTGAGCTTGGCAAGGCGATGGGCCTTGAAGTGATCGCGGCCTGCTCGACACAGGAAAAGGTGGATTTCTGCCTCTCAAAAGGCGCCGACAAAGGCCTCGTCTATGCGCGTGAGCTTGATCGGGACGGTCAGAAAGCGTTCTCCAACGACATCAAGGAAGTGTCCGGCGGCGGTGTGGACATTATTTATGACGGTGTCGGCGGCAATTATGCCGAGCCCTCGGTGCGGGCCATGAACTGGGAAGGGCGTTTTCTCGTGATCGGCTTTCCTGCCGGTATCCCAAAGCTGCCGCTCAACCTGACCCTGCTGAAAAGTTGCGACGTTCGCGGCGTGTTCTGGGGCGCAGCGGTGGCGCGTGACCCGAAGGCTCACCAGCAGAATGTCGCTGAACTGTTCAAGCTGTATGGTGAAGGCAAGATCCGTCCGCACATCTCGAATACATATCCGCTGGAAAAGTCAGCCGATGCCATTCAGGAGCTGATGGACCGGAAAGCGCAGGGCAAGGTGGTGGTCGTGATCTGATTCCAACTGTCATTCGCCGTGCGAATGACAGTTAACGCCTGAACCAAAGCCTGTGTCGCGCATAGTTCTGTCATGTCAGATAAAAGCCAAACACAGGCAAACGCACCTCCTGCGAATGGACGTGACGATCCGCGCATGCGGATGTTGCGGCGTGGGAGAATTGTCGTAAACCACCGCCACAGTTCGTTCGATGTGGGGATCCGAGACCTGTCATCGACAGGAGCCAAACTCAAATTGACCGAAATCTGGGCGGTGCCGGAGACGTTTGAACTCCAGATACTGAAGCCTGACGGCTCAATGGAGCTGGTTGTGCCATGCGAGAAGCGTTGGCAGAGCGGTATTCTGGTCGGAGCAAAGTTCGTGCGCCCGCCACGCCCTTAGCCTTTTGGGAACCGGGACGAAAAAACCCGCCGGAACGATCCGGCGGGTTTTTCTTTTAGGTGTAGTCAGCCGCCTTAGGCAGACTTCTGGTCGCCATCGACTTCCTCGAAGTCGGCATCCACCACATCGTCGCCGTCGGCTGCCGCATCGGCGGCTGCGTCCGCAGTGGCCGCCTCATCCTGCTGGCTGGCATAGATTGCCTCGCCGAGCTTCATGGCGGCCGTCATCAGGGCCTGATGCTTGGCCTGGATGTCAGCGATGTTGTCGCCCTCACGGGCCTCTTTCAGCTCGTCGGACGCCGTCTTGATCTCGGCTTTCACCTCGTCAGACACCTTGTCGCCATGCTCCTCGACCTGCTTTTCGGTCTGGTGCACCAGCGCTTCGGCCTGGTTCTTGGCTTCGACGAGTTCGCGGCGTGCCTTGTCCTCGCCCGCATTGGCTTCGGCGTCGGCCATCATGTTCTTGATGTCCTCGTCCGTCAGGCCACCGTCCGCCTGGATGGTGATCTGCTGCTCTTTGCCCGTGGCCTTGTCCTTGGCGGACACGGACACGATGCCGTTGGCGTCGATGTCAAAGGTCACTTCGATCTGAGGCAAGCCGCGCGGTGCTGGCGGGATGCCTTCGAGATTGAACTGGCCGAGCATCTTGTTGTCGACGGCCATTTCGCGCTCGCCCTGGAAGACCTTGATCGTCACGGCAGGCTGATTGTCGTCAGCCGTCGAGAACACCTGGGACTTCTTGGTCGGGATCGTCGTGTTGCGGTCGATCAGGCGTGTGAACACGCCGCCCAGTGTTTCAATACCGAGCGAGAGCGGGGTCACGTCAAGCAGGACCACGTCTTTCACGTCGCCTTGCAGCACGCCGCCCTGGATCGCTGCGCCGATGGCAACGACTTCATCCGGGTTCACACCCTTGTGCGGTTCGCGGCCGAAGAATTTCTTCACGGCTTCCTGAACCGCCGGCATACGGGTCATGCCGCCCACGAGAACGACTTCGTCGATGTCGGAAGGAGACTTGCCAGCATCTGCGAGCGCTTTCTTGCACGGTTCGATGGTGCGCTTGACGAGGTCTTCGACAAGGCTTTCGAACTTGGCGCGCGTCAGCTTGATATTGAGGTGCTTGGGGCCGGTCGCATCTGCCGTGATGAAGGGAAGGTTCACTTCATACTGGCTGGCAGACGACAGTTCCTTCTTGGCCTTCTCGGCTTCTTCCTTGAGGCGCTGGAGCGCAAGCTTGTCGGCTTTCAGGTCGATGCCCTGATCCTTCTTGAACTCTTCTGCGAGGAAGTCGACGATCCGGAGGTCGAAGTCTTCACCGCCGAGGAACGTGTCACCATTGGTGGACAGCACTTCGAACACACCGTCGCCGATTTCGAGCAGGGAGACGTCGAACGTACCACCGCCAAGGTCGTAGACTGCGATCGTCTTGGACTGTTCGTCCTTGTCGAGGCCGTAGGCGAGGGCCGCAGCGGTTGGCTCGTTGATGATCCGCAGGACTTCAAGACCCGCGATCTTGCCGGCGTCTTTGGTTGCCTGGCGTTGCGCATCATTGAAGTAGGCAGGCACGGTGATGACCGCCTGGGTCACTTCGCTGCCGAGATAGGCTTCAGCCGTTTCCTTCATCTTGGTCAGGATGAAAGCAGACACTTCCTGTGGTGCGTAATCCTTGTCGCGACCTTTGACCCAGGCGTCGCCTGCCGGGCCTTTGACGATTTCGAACGGGGAAATTTCCTTGTCCTTCTGCGCGGTCGGGTCGTCGAACTGGCGACCGATCAGACGCTTGATGGCGTAGAAGGTGAAATCCGGGTTGGTGACAGCCTGGCGCCGGGCCGGCATGCCGATCAGGCGTTCGCCGCCTTCAGTGAAGGCCACAACGGACGGGGTTGTGCGCTGGCCTTCTGCGTTTTCAATGACCTTTGCCTGTCCGCCTTCCATGACGGCGACGCAGGAGTTGGTGGTTCCAAGGTCAATACCAATGATTTTGCTCATGTTGCATCTCTCTTTTTATCAAGCCGCCACGGGCCGTGTTCTGTTGCGGTCTGCTCAGCAGCCCCGGACAGCCAGTGGCTCTTTCCAAGGGTTCAAATGAGGCGGCGGAAACGGTTTTGATCCGTGCGCCGGTTCGTCTTGCGATATGGGAAGGGTTTAGCGCGTCTCAAGGGGGGAACAATACGTAGCTGTACAGGATTTTGGTGCATTGCTGCTATAGGTCGGCCCTATAGCAACCCCAACAGCAATTTATTTGATAATGGTTCTCAGTCTCACTATGTCAGTTGGTGTGAAAGGAAATATCATGCCGCGCCAACTCATCAAGACACTCACATACAGCCTAATGCACTTTACGGTCGCTATTGCCGTGGCGTTTGCCCTGACGCGTAACTGGCATGCGGCGCTGGCCATCGGAATGATTGAACCGGCCGTGCAGACCCTCGCTTACACGTTTCATGAGCGCCTGTGGGAGCGCCTGCCCGGCCGTGGGCGCACCGCGCCCGAGCCGCTGGGCTGAATTATCCCGGAACTTCTGGACGTTTGGGTATCCTGCCGGGCATAGTGCCAAAAAAGCAGAAGCCGGGGAGGCTCCAGATGATCCGCACCTTCGTTCCAATCTTTTCCATCTGTCTATTGGCGGCCTGCACGTCAGAGCCTGTCAACAAGGCGCTCTCTGTGGCGAGCATTGAGCAGGTCTGGATTGCGGAAGGCTTTGAAAGTCCAGAAGGTGTCGCTGCTGCGCCGGATGGCGGATACTTCATTTCGAACGTGGTCGGAGAGGGGACTGACAAGGATGGGAATGGCTACATTTCTCATCTTGCAGCCGACGGCAGTATCACGACGCGCTACTGGGCAGCGAAACTGGACGCGCCCAAGGGCATGGCCGTGCTGGACGGGACTCTGTATGCCGCCGACATTGATAGCGTGGTGATGTTCAACGTCGAAGACGGCGAGCGACTGGACTCAGTCCGCATTGAGGGCGCCAAATTTCTCAATGATGCGACCGACTGGAACGGCGCGATCTATGTGTCGGATTCCGGTGATGCGGCGATCTATCGGATATCAGACGGTACGGCTGAGCTTTGGCTGCAGGATGAGCGGCTGGCGGGCGTGAATGGCCTGTTGGGCGATGGCGACCGGATGCTGGTCTCTACCATGACAACCGGCAGCTTGTTCAGCGTGACCGCAGAGGGCGAATTGACCGAGATTGCCGCCGGCATGGAAAATGCCGACGGGATCGGACTCGTGCCGGGCGGCGGCTATCTCGTCTCGTCCTGGCCCGGCCAGATCCACTATGTCGGCGAGGATGGCGCGGTCGCCACCCTGTTTGATGAACCGGTCTCTCAGAATGACCTGACGGTGATCGGCGATACGGTCATCGTGCCGAACTGGCGGCAGAACACCGTTACGACGTGGAAGGTGGGGCGTTGATCAGTTCGCTGCGCCTGCGCTGACGGCGACCATGGCGGCGCGCAAGGTGCGCTCGCCGATCTTCCAGCCGGGCTGGAAGCAGGAGGCGATGGTGCCGTTTGGCTGGTCAGACGGAATGTTTGCAACGGCCTGATGCAGGTTCGGATCGAATGTGTCGCCGGGCAGGGCGGCGATCACCGTAACGCCATGACGGGCGAGGGCTGTGTGCAGCTCCTTCTCCGTCATCTCGATGCCTTCGAACAGGTTCCGGCCAGCTTCTGACAGGGCGGCGCGATCTTCATCGGTCAGGGCGGCGAGGGCACGGGAGAGGTTATCCGAAACGCTGAGCAGGTCGCCGGCAAATTTCTCGATGGCGTAGACGCGCGCGTCGGACACCTGACGCTCGGCGCGCTTGCGCGTATTGTCGAGGTCGGCCAGCGTTCGCAGCAATTGCTCGCGCAGCTCTTCTTTCTCGATCTCAAGTTGCTGCACAGGATCCACGTCCGCTTGCGCTTCGGGTGCGTCTTCCTGCTTGGGCGCAGACTTCAGGATATCGTCCGCAGCCGCTTTGAGGTCAGCCTTGGAAGTATTGGAATCAATTTCAGCGGTTTCGCCGGGTTTGGTTTCGTCGCTCATCCTTGCGTATCCTTTTTGCGGCGTGTGGAGAGGAGTTCCCCGACCACTTTCGCCGTATAATCGACCATAGGTATGACGCGGGCATAGTTCAGCCGGGTGGGGCCGATCACGCCCAGTGCGCCAATAACCTGTTTTCCGCCTCCCATATAGGGAGCCACAATCACACTTGAACCCGATAGCGGGAAAAGCTGGTTCTCCGCACCAATGAACAGCCGCACACCGTCCGCTTCTCGGGTTGTGTCGAGGATATCGAGCAAGCTTTGCTGGCGTTCAAGCTCGTTGAACAGCTGGCGTACCCGGTCGAGATCTTCTGCGGCCTGTGCGTCTTCGAGCAAATTGGCACGGCCTCTCACGATCAGGGAGCGTCCCCGTCCGGGTGCATCACCGCTCCATTGCGCCAGTCCCTGTTCCACCAGCGAGGATGCGGCCTGATCCAGCGCGGCGCGATGCGAGCGCAATTCCTGACGGATATCGCTGGCGACTTCCGTCAGGGTGCGACCGCGCACGCGCGTTGAGAGATAATTACCCGCCTCGATCAGCGTCGTTGCCGGCAGCCCTTCGGGCACTTCAACGATACGGTTCTCGACATCGCCATCCTCTGTGACGATGACGCAGAGCGCTTCGCGTCCGCCGAGCGGTACGAATTCGGCATGCCTGACCACGGCGTCGCGGGTTGGGGACGTGACCAGGCCTGCACCGCCGGTCAGGCCGGACAGGATATTCGAGGCTTCGCCCATGACCGCTTCGATATTGGTGCCCGCCGACTTGAGGCGGTCATCAATCTCCATACGGTCGGCGCGGCTGGGCTCTCCGATTTCGAGAAAGCCGTCGACGAACAGGCGCAGGCCGGTATGGGTCGGCGCGCGTCCGGCAGAGATGTGGGGCGATTCCAGCAGGCCGAGTTCAGTCAGATCCGCCATCACATTGCGGATGGAGGCAGGAGAGAGGGCTATCCCGCTTTTCGACAAGGTGCGGGAGCCGACAGGCTCGCCTGTGGTCAGATAGCCTTCGACAATCTCACGGAAAATGTCGCGAGAACGCTGGTCAAGGCGCTGCAACAGGGATTGCGTGTCGAGTGGCTGGATCATCCCTTATTGATTAGGCGTGTGCCGCGCTGCGTTCAACAGGTTTCATCCCGCCTGCTGAGCACCAATCAGGAAAGGCCTTCGATTTGACCCAGGGTGTTGAGGTGCATGTTTTCCGCAGCAGGCTGGCGGGGAAGACCCGGCATGGTGACAATGTCACCACAGATTCCCACGACGAACCCCGCACCCGCAGACAGGCGCACGTCACGAAGCTTGAGAACATGGTCTTCGGGCGCGCCAATCAGTTTGGCATCGCTTGAAAAACTGTAGGGCGTCTTTGCCATACAGACAGGGAAATGGCCGAAGCCTGCCTTTTCCCAACGTTCCAGCTGGTTGCGTACCGAAGGGGTCGTCTCGACATGGCTGGCACGATAGATGCGCCGGGCAACGGTTTCGATCTTGTCAAAGAGAGGCATTTCCGGCGGATAGAGCGGTTCGAAATCTGCCGGTGCGTTTCGCGCAAGATTGGCAACTGTGTGCGCAAGGTGTTCGGCGCCATGCCCCCCTTCAGCCCAGTGCGTGCAGACGGAGACAGGTACGTCCTGTTGGGCACAGTAGGCTTCAATTGCGGCGATTTCACCGGAGGTGTCCGAGGTAAACCGGTTGATTGCCACGACGACCGGGACGTTGAACTGTTTCATGTTCTCGATATGACGGCCAAGATTGGCAAGGCCCTTTTCGAGCGAGTCGTAACTGACGGTGCCGGCGTCTTCCTTGGCGATGCCGCCATGCATCTTCAGCGCGCGAACGGTCGCGACGAGCACCGCGGCGCTGGGCGCGAGGCCGGCCTGGCGGCATTTGATATTGAAGAACTTCTCCGCGCCGAGATCTGCTCCGAAGCCAGCTTCTGTTACGACGAAATCTGCCATCTTGAGTGCGGCTTGCGTGGCGATCACAGAGCTGCAGCCATGCGCAATATTGGCAAACGGGCCGCCATGAATGAGTGCTGGGTTGCCCTCCAGGGTCTGGACCAGATTGGGCAGCATGGCGTCCTTCAGAAGGACCATCATGGCACCGACCGCATTCATGTCTTTCGCCGTGACAGGCACGCGCCCCCGGCGATAGCCGATCACCATGCGCTCCAGCCGGGCTTGCAAGTCGTGGGCATCCTTTGCCAGGCAGAGGATTGCCATGATTTCGGATGCGACAGTGATGTCGAAGCCGGTTTCCATCGGTGTGCCATTCGGGCTGCCGCCGAGGCCCGTTACGACACTGCGCAGATTGCGGTCATTCATGTCCATGACGCGGCGCCATGTGATCCGTGTGGGATCGATGCCGCTGTCCCCGCCCCAATGGACGTGATTGTCGATCATGGCAGCAAGCAAGTTGTGGGCGGAGGTGATCGCGTGGAAGTCACCCGTGAAGTGGAGGTTGATGTCCTCCATCGGCACCACTTGTGCCTGGCCGCCGCCTGTGGCTCCGCCCTTCATCCCGAAACAGGGGCCGAGCGAAGGTTCACGGAGGCAGAGCAAGGTGCGCTCGCCGATCCGGTTCATTGCGTCTGTCAGTCCGACACTGGTTGTGGTCTTGCCTTCGCCAGCAGGTGTCGGGTTGATCGCGGTGACCAGGATCAGCTTGCCATTGGGCTTTGATTTTATCGCCGTCAGGTGACCGGTTGCGATCTTCGCCTTGTCATGGCCATAGGGTATAATGTTTTCTGGATCGATCTCGAGCGCTTCGGCCAATTCGTGAATAGGGCGCTTCTTGGCGCTTCTGGCGATCTCGATATCTGTCGGCATGATTCCCCCGGCGGTTATGAACCTCTCTCCCGGTGTAGACAGGCGCGTCAAAACCCGCAATCAGGCAGGGCAGCAATGAGGAATTCAAAATGAGCACGCTTATTCGTCCATCCGGACGCGCTTTTGACCAGCTTCGCGACGTGACGCTGGAGACCAATGTCACGCGCTATGCTGAAGGCTCATGCCTCGCCAAGTTCGGCAACACGCATGTCCTGTGCACCGCCAGTTGGGAAAAGAACGTCCCGCCTTGGATGAAAGGGCAGGGCAAGGGCTGGGTCACCGCTGAGTATGGCATGTTGCCGCGCGCAACACATACACGCGGTCGGCGGGAAGCAGCCTCCGGCAAACAGTCCGGTCGCACGCAGGAAATTCAGCGCCTGATTGGTCGCTCCCTGCGTTCAGTGTGTGACTTGAAGGCGCTGGGCGAGAACCAGATCACCATAGATTGTGACGTGTTGCAGGCCGATGGCGGCACGCGCACGGCTTCGATCACCGGCGGATTTGTTGCCTTGGCCATGGCCTGTCGCTACCTGCGCGCCGAAGGCGTGATTTCTGCGGATCCAATCACAAAGCAGGCGGCCGCCATTTCTGTGGGCATCTACCAGGACCACCCGGTTCTGGATGTCGACTATCCGGAAGATTCACGCGGTGAAGCCGACATGAATGTCGTGATGAGTTCCGATGGTGGTTTTATCGAGGTGCAAGGCACCGGCGAAGAGCGCCCGATGACCCGTCCTGAGCTCGATGAAATGCTGAGACTCGCGGAAAAAGGCTGTATGGAACTGTTCGACGCGCAGAAGGCCGCGCTGGGCTAAATGCCGGGGCCGTTGCCCAGTTCGAACATGCCGAGCTGGAAGCTGCGGGCTATGCGATTGGCGCGTTCCATGAAGTAGTCCACCGTTTCCGGATTGTCCGACAGGTCTTCCAGCGTCAATCTGAACAGGGCGAGCCAGATATTGAAATGGGCGGGCGTGATGCCCGTCAATTTCATATGGGCCGGGAAAGGCTTGCCGGAATAGCGACCCGTGTTCATGGACACCGACGACCAGAAATCCTTCAACTTGGCGAGGTGGGATGGCCACTGGTCTCTGATCTCTTGCTCGAAAACCAGGCCCAGAAGGGGATGGGCGCGGACGCGGGCATAGAACCGCTCGACAAGATCGGAAATGAACGCCTCGTCGATGCCGAGGCGCGTGGCGTTTTCCTGAATCTCGCGGCGACGATCATCAGCAGATCGGACTCTCATTGTCATGCAGCCGCACATGGGCGCCGAACTGTCCGGCGTCTATACGTAATTGCCGAAAACATGTGTCGGTGGACTAATTGCCGGAAGCCGGCTTCCCATTTTGCCAGGTCACATCACGCCCAAACAGCGGCACGGTCGACAGGCTCATCTTGGCAGAGCCGTCGACGATCTTGCGGCTGTAGGAGACGTACATCAGGCTGTCGGAATCGGCATCGTAAATCCGGCGGACGGCAAGTTGTTTGAAGACCAGGCTCTGGTTCTGGTCGAACACTTCCTCGCCGGACTTGTCCAGATCAATCCGACCGATGCGGATCGGGCCCGACTGAAGGCATGATATCGAGGAATTGGACGGGTTTTCAAACCAGTTGCCCTTGCCAAGCCTGTCCCAGACGCCACGATCAAAATAAGAGAGATGGCAGACGATACCCTGAATATCGGGATCCTGTAACTGCTTGATCTTGATCTCGTTGCCGAGCCAGTCATTCTTGAATTCGCCAACTTCCTTGTCACCGCCACACGCAGCAAGGGGCAGGATCAGGGCGAGCATCGCGCAGGCAATCTTGTGGGTCATGCTGTAGCTACGCCGAAAGGCCTTCGACGTTCCTTGTCTGAGTCAGTAAGGATTTCGCTTGCTGGATAGCATGTCGCCCAATGCGCGGACAGTCGCTGCCCCAATCTGCATCGGCGTTGGCTTGCGGCGGTGCGCATGGCGGACAAGATGGCCGCAATTGGAGCCGAACAGATCATAGTCACGGCCAAGCTGGCGACGGGCGCGGCTTTCCACGAGGTGGCCATCCAGCGAGCTGTAGCGGCGATGCAGGCGAATCTCACGACCGGTCGAAAACTGATCGGGGCTTTGTTCGACGACACCATCATGCAGGCGGGAATTGCTGATGATTGTCCCGCGGGAGGTCACTACGCCATAATGCGACAGGACCACTCCAAACCGGACCGAAACGACATCGCCTGGTTCGAACGGCAGGAGGCGGAGACGCGTCACCTATTCGGCCGCGACTTGTTCATGGTCCGCCGAATCCTCGTCGTCGAAGACAAGCAAATCACCTGGCTGGCAATCCAGTTCCCGGCACAAGGCTTCAAGTGTGGAGAACCGCACTGCTTTGGCCTTGCCGGTTTTCAGGATCGAAAGATTGGCCAGCGTTACGCCAACGCGTTCTGATAACTCCGTCAGAGACATGCGGCGATCTAGAAGCACTCGGTCGAGGGTTACGCGTATGGACATATCCTGTGCTCCTAAATCGTCATTTTTTCTTCGTCGCGAAGGCGAGTGCCCTCACGGAAGACTTGGGACAGGATGAAGAGCGCCGCAACCGATGCCCATGCGATAAGGTCGAAAGACAATTGTATTTTTGCCCCTTCGGCTGTCAGTCCGATCACCAATGCGATCGCGTACCGCATCAGTTGTGTCACGGCGATGGCAATGGCGATTCGCGTGAGCCGACCAGCATTATCCGGTACGAACGGGTCACCTGCAGACAGGGTTGCGAGGATCTTGCGCAATTCAAGACAGACAAAGACGACCGCAGCGACCACCACGACGGCGCCGAGCAGGCCGGCGCTGAGTTCGTGCACGCTGATATCATGGTCGTCGATCTTGATGCCGCCAATATTGATTGGATTGCCTGACAACATGGAGATCAATTCTATCCCGGCTGCGAGGATAACGATTGCGCCGATGAGGGCAGTCATCCACATGACAATCGTCACCAGCACGGTCATGATGGCGGCCATGGAGTTTCCCGCGTTTGTACTCATGCGTATCTTTTCACCTTCCGGCGTTGTTGACATGGAGCCGCTCGACTTTATCGCTAAAGACGCAAGGCTTACCGAATAACGATATATACTTTAATGACAAAAGCAAGAATAGGGCCAATACAGAATGGGTGAAATTAGCATGATTCGAAGGCTCTCGCCCGGACGGCTGGTCGCGGCGACCCATAATAAGGGCAAAGTATCCGAGCTGACGGATCTGTTCGCGCCTCTGGGCTTTGAGGTCGTCTCGGCGATTGAGCTCGACTTGCCCGAACCGGAAGAAACCGAAGCGACGTTTGCCGGCAATGCAATCCTCAAGGCGCGGGCGGCGGCTGAGGCTACGGGTGCTCCGGCGCTGTCCGACGATTCTGGCCTGTCTGTTACAGCTTTGGGCGGCGCGCCGGGCATTTACTCAGCCCGATGGGCGGGCGAACCGCGCGACTTTGGCAAGGCGATGGAGAAAGTTCAGCGCGAACTCGATGATATTGGCGCCACCGACCGTTCGGCGAAATTTGTCTGCGCGCTGGCCATTGTCTGGCCAGACGGTCATGCGGAGGTGTTTGAGGGCGAAGTCCATGGGGAGCTGACCTGGCCGCCACGTGGGAACAAGGGCTTCGGATACGATCCTGTTTTTGTCGCAGAAGGGGAATCAATTACGTTTGGCGAAATGGAGCCCGCTTTGAAACACGCGATGAGCCACCGCGCACGGGCGGTCGAGAAGCTCAAAGCGGCGCTGCTATCGTGACGATGGAATCCTCTCAGTTCGGTCCACAATATGGATTTGGAGTCTACATCCACTGGCCGTACTGTGCGAAGATCTGCCCATACTGCGACTTCAATGTGTACGCAGCCAAGGACCGCGACCTGGAACCCTTGTTGAAGGCAATCCGGAAAGATATTGCGATCCATCGTCCGCGCATGCCAGAGCATGGGGCGGCCGACAGTCTTTATCTTGGGGGAGGGACGCCGTCCTTGCTGGCCCCCGACGCCATTGCCGGGCTGGTCACTGCTGCCGGTGACAGTTTCGGCCTGAAACATGATGCTGAAATTACAATTGAAGCCAATCCGAATGACATCATGCGCATGGACCTTGAGGGGCTGAAGGCGGCAGGTATCAACCGGCTTTCCATCGGCATACAATCTCTGCGGGATCATGCATTGGCTTTTTTGGGCCGTGATCATGATAGCGACGTCGCGCGCGCAGCCTTGAAGCGGGCCATGAAGATATTCCCGAATGTCTCAATCGACCTGATCTATGCCCGACCCGGCCAGTCAGAGGATGAGTGGCAGGCGGAGCTTTCAGATGTTCTGGAGTATGGTGCGCCCCATATATCCCTGTACGAACTGACGATCGAGGAGCGTACGGCCTTCGGCAAGGCGGCGGCTCGCGGCCAGATGACTCCGATGGACGATGATGACCAGGCCGATTTGTACGAGCTGACGCAAGATGTGCTTTCTGCAGCCGGCTTGCCTGCTTACGAGATCTCCAATCATGCCATGTCGGAAAAATACCAGTCTCGTCACAACAACATCTACTGGAATGGCGGTGACTGGATCGGTGTGGGTCCTGGTGCGCATGGTCGGCTTAGCGTAGGTGGAAACCGTTATGCCTCAGAGGCTGAGCGTCAGCCGGCGGCCTATATCGCAAACGTGCAAGCTCTTGCGTCGGGATGGTCTGAGGCGTCCAAGCTGTACCCGCTAGACAATGCAAGAGAGTTGCTGGCCATGGGATTGCGACCATCATCCGGGATCGACCGGACAAGGATCGAAAGCATTTCAGGCCGGACACTCTCGCAGGCCAAGATCGATGTGTTTGTTGAAGAAGGCTGGATGGTGCAAGACGGACCAAGGCTCGCCCTTACCGCGCGCGGACGGCTTCTCGCAGATGCCCTGACTGCTGAACTGTCTCCCTGATCAAGGTGCAGGTGGGAAGCGTCCCATGCGTTCCTCCCAATGGCGGCGGCAAAGTGAGAGGTACGTCGCCTTGGCGATACTGACCTGTTCGCCTTCGGTAAGCGCTTTTCCATGTGGACCAAGCCGCACAACCATCGTGGCCTTCCGGCCGCACTCGCAGATCGTGCGGATCTCCCGCAGCGAGTCGGCAATCGCCAGCAGCGCGGCGGAACCTTCGAACAGTTCTCCCTGGAAATCTGTTCGTAGGCCATAGGCTAGCACAGGTACATTCAGATGGTCCGCGACACGCGCGAGCTGCCAAGCTTGCGTCTTGGTCAGGAATTGCGCCTCATCGACGAATATCGCGCTCATCTTGTGACCGGCCATCGCATCGCCGATAAGCGCATACAAATCCGTGTCCGCCGTATAGAGAACGGCGTCGGCGCCGATGCCAATCCGGGATGAAATGTGCCCTTCCTCATCATCCTTGTAGAGTGCGGATGTGAGGAGAAGAACCTCCATACCGCGTTCGCGGTAGTTGTAGGCCGCCTGCAACAGGATTGTCGACTTGCCCGCATTCATTGCGGCATAGGAGAAATAGAGCTTGGCCATGGAGCCTAATCCAGATGCTTCGCAGCGCCTTCCCGACGCGGATCGGCGCCGCCTTCCAGGCCATCCTCCCTCACAATGATGACATGAAGGCCGGAATTTTCGCCTTCACGTTCTTCCACATCATATCCCATTTCACGCAAGGCTTCGGCGGCTTCCATGCCACCTGGAACATCGATTTCCACGCCAACCGTATCACCGCGCGCGATAATGTTCGGCAGTTCGATGGCTTCCTGAGCTGTCTTGCCCCACTCAAGAACCCCAACAAGCGTTTTCGAGACATAGGCCACGATGGAATTGCCGCCCGGTGATCCGGTGACCATGAACAGGTCACCATCGGGATCGAAGACGATTGTTGGAGACATCGAACTGCGAGGCCGTTTCAATGGGCCGGGTGCGTTCGCGACGGGCTTGGTGCCCTTTGTCGGCTCGCGGGAGAAATCTGTCAGCTCATTGTTCAGCATGAAGCCGTGAACCATGAGGGACGAGCCGAAAGCCGCTTCTACGGTGGCGGTCATGGAGACGGCGTTGCCATCTGCATCCACAATGGAGATGTGCGTGGTGCCGGGCGCGTGCTCGGTGGCGTCTTCTCCCCAGAGCGGGCGGATTGGGTCTCGTCCAAGCGCAACGCCAGGATCACCCGGGAAGGAGGCCGCATCCGGTGCGAAGGCTTCTTTGGCGCGGACGCGCAGATAGGCCGGATTGATCAGGTCTTTTGAGGGTACCGGGACGAAATCAGCATCGGCCAGATAATGATCGCGGTCCGCATAGGCGAGGCGTTGGGCGTCGACAAAGGCTTTGAGATAGCCTTCTTCGGTCATGCTCGTCTCGTCGGTTGGCTCCAGCAAATCATAGAGTCCCATGATCATGTTCTGCGTCACGCCGCCGGAAGAAGGGGGTGGTGCCGAGCAGATGCGATAGTGATCTGTCCGATCACCGCAAAGGGCTGGCCTGACTTTGACGGAATAGGTCGAAAGATCTTCGAGACTCATATCGCCCGGAACAGCATCCCCGTTGACCGCGTCCACGATGGCTTGTGCAATGTCGCCTTCGTAGAAAGCGGCTGGTCCGGAATCCGCGATGGCAGACAATGTCGCGGCATAGTCCGGATTGGTACGGATGAAGCCGACGGGCAGCGGCTCTCCACCCGGATAGAAGTACTCGGATGAGGCAGGCAGATCGTCGAGCCGTACTGCGCCGCGCAGGCGCGGATTGGCCAGCAGGCCGGCAAGGCGTGGTGAGACTTCGAACCCATCTTCAGCCAGTTTGATGGCTGGTTGGAACAAGGCGTCCCATTCGAGTTTGCCAGCCGCTTCGTGAGAAGTCTTGTAGAGCGCAATCTGGCCGGGCACGCCAACGGCCTTGCCGGACTGCCAGGCTTCAAGGAACCCAAGCGGCTTGCCATCCTTCATGAAATGGTCCGGTGTCGTGGATGCGGGGGCAACTTCGCGTCCATCAAAAACGGTTATCTCGTCCTTGGCACGATCATAGTAGACCATGAAGGCACCACCGCCGATGCCGGAGCTTTGAGGTTCGACCAATCCAAGCACTGAGTGCACGGCGATGGCCGCATCAATCGCCGATCCGCCCTGACGCAACATTTCGAGACCCGCCTCGACCGCGCGAGGGTCCGCTGCGGCGACCATGGCGCCTTTCGTCCAGGCGTTCGTGGCTGGGGCTTCAGCCGCTGTGACACCTTCTTCTACGGACTGGGCGGCAGCATCAGCAGCGCGGCTCGCTTCTTCGGTCGCGTTGAACGGTCTATCGTCGCCCGGCGCACAGGCGGAGAGTCCAATACAGGCGAGGAGAATCGGCAAACGGCTCATAAAGTGCCCCTTCAGCTTGGCGTGTGTTGCAGCAGACCTTATGAAACATGCCTCACAAGGGAAAGACAGGGCCGCAGCTTATGGCAAAACCAGGCGCAAGAAATACCATTACGGACGTGCCGGGCATAAAGGTTGGGCAGGCTGAGGATGCCAGTGTCCGTTCAGGTGTCAGCGTGATCGTGCCGGATGCACCTGCGATCGCGGCGGTGGCAGTGTCCGGCGGAGGCCCCGGCACGCGCGAAACCGACCTTCTATCGGCGGGCATGCTGGTCGATGGCATCGACGCGGTCTGTCTCTCCGGCGGCAGCGCATTCGGTCTCGCAGCGGCAGACGGCGTGGCGTCAGGACTGAAGCAGGAGGGGCGCGGTTTCGCGCTCGTGCCGTTAACGAGCGTGCCGCGAACGCCGATTGTGCCAGCGGCGATCCTCTATGATCTTTCCAATGGTGGTGACAAGGACTGGGGCGAAGTTTCGCCTTATGCGGCCCTCGGCCTGGCGGCGTATCGTTCGCGTGGCACAGAGCTGGCGCTTGGTCAGGCCGGGGCGGCCTATGGTGCGCGGGCGGGGGCGTTTGCGGGCGGGACCGGTTCTGCCAGTATCGTGACGCATGACGGTATTACCGTCGGCGCGCTGGCCGGGGTAAACTGTTTCGGATCAGTCTTCATGCCCGGCACAGAAGCGTTCTGGTCGTGGCCCTTCGAGATTGATGGGGAATTCGGGGGCCAGCGTCCACCCGGAGATTATGTTGCCGATGCAGAGGATTGGGGCGCCGCGAAGTCCAACCCGGCGCTCGGCCAGAACACCACCATCGCCTGCATCGCCACGGATGTAATTCTGACAGCGAGTGAAGCGAAGCGGGTGGCGCAGATGGCGCTGTCCGGCTTCTCTCGTGCCATCCGGCCGGTCTTTGCGCCGTTTGATGGAGATGCCTTGTTCGTAATGTCGTCAGGCCAGATTGCCTCACAGGAGAAGCGTGCCATACTCATTGCGAGGATCGGAGAATTGGCCGCCTCCACACTCGCCCGGGCCATTGCACGGGGGGTGCATGAAGCCAATCGCTGATGAGGGACAGGCGTATGCAGCGCGGGTGGAAGATCGGAATTGGAGCAGGATTGCTGGCGCTGGCCACGGCCTGTGTTGTGGGTGGTCAGGAAGCAGATCCTGCGGATTGGCCCGGCATGGCGTCGCTGCAGGCCTTGCAAGGACGGTCCGTGTTCCACGAATGCGGCGCAACCATGATCTCTCCGGAATGGGCGATAACGGCGGGACATTGCGTTGAAGGAATTCGCGTTGAGAGCAACGGACGTGCAGTCCAGTATTTTCCGGATGCAACCGGTCGCACGATGGAGCGGTTTGGGCCAGTCGGGCTGGCCATAGGTCGCGGCTCGTTGATGGATGTGCCATCGAGCGCACTGTTTCCGGTCTCCAGGATCGTTGTTCATCCGGACTATGATTCCGGCAATCCCGAGCGCGGACATGATCTGGCGCTGTTACGTATCGAAGGCCGCTGGGAAGGTGAAGTAGCGTCGCTTGATGGATTGACGGCGACAGCCATTGATATGACGGGGTCATATGCCGACACACTCGTGGCAGGATATGGCAAGGTTGGCGAAACCGCTCGCAGCGAAGCTGGAACCAGTCGGACGGGTCGCCATGTCACCGCGCCGAGCCTGATTTTGCAGGAGGGCTATGTGCCCTTGGTCGATGCGCAGACATGCCAGAAGCAAACCGCCGCACGCATTTCTGAGTATGGGTTGCAGGACGAGCTGACTGGTGTGGCGGTAGATCCGCAGACGCAGATCTGCGCGGGCGCAGGAGGCGTGGATTCGTGTCAGGGCGATAGCGGCGGACCACTCATGCTGCGCAGTTATGAGCATGGCCCGGTCCAGATAGGCGTGGTGAGCTGGGGACTGGGATGTGCCCGGCCGGACAGTCCGGGAATCTATATGCGGGTCAGCGCATATTCGGGTTGGATCAGCGCTGTAACGGGGATTGCACCTGCCGGTGATGCCGCCACTGCAGAGGAATGACAGTTGCGTGGCAAACAGGCTTGCATCCCCCGATTCCTCACTGTATGTGTCCGCCTTCCAAACGGCAGGCACCCGTAGCTCAGCTGGATAGAGCACCAGACTACGAATCTGGGGGTCGGGCGTTCGAATCGCTCCGGGTGTGCCATTTTCCTTCCTTGAACATTTGAAACGAGCCCCTTTCGGTTTTTCCGGGGGATTGGGTTGACCCTGTTCGCGCGCGTGTTGAACACTGTTGCGACAAGCAATTAAGTGTGGGGACTCTTATGCGTTCGTTTTGTGTCGCGGCTGGAATGGCCGTGCTCGCCACTGCCTTGCCGACGGCGAGTGCGCAGGACATTCCAATGGCCGGATGGACGGTCGAGGTTTCCCCCAACAGTATCTATCTGACACGACCGGACCTGCCGGGAATCAATGTTGGCATCGTCAGCGATGTGCGGCCAAACCTGACGCATGAGGAAAAGTTTGAATATGTGAAGGGCTTTTTCGCCGGGCGGGCCGATTGCCCATCCTTGGCGAATGTCGAGACAAAAACCTCGTTCGCAGGCTTCTCCGCGCGCAGCGGGGGACCGGTCGCCAGATGCACCCTTCTCTCGATGGGGCATTGGGAAGCGGGGGGATTGCAAAGCGCGCTGATTCTTGATGAGGCCGTCAAGGAGTACAAGATACTGGGTGGCGTGCCGTCCGGGCCATCGGCGATGAGTATTTCCGTGCTGTCCAATAAAATCATGCAGGAGGTCATAGAGTACCTGATGGGCCGCGCTCAGGTTTCCGAAGCCGGCATGACGGGCGACCAGGTGCGGGCCGCCATGAGCGCTCAGGGGCTGGGAAAGCGTGTATCGCCGGATCGCAAGCCGGTTGGCATGGTGCGCATGATCGACAGCGGCGGCTTCGACGCGGTCAGCTTTGCGGGCAAGGACGAAACCCAGACTTTGGTGCTCTTCCCGAAGCGATCGCAGGATTTTGCTGCAAGCGCGATCACCTGCATGAACTGGGATGCGGCGCTATTTGATCCTTATGAGGTCGAGTCACCGTGGAAGGTCATGCTCGGATGCGAGCGGTATTTCTGGCGCGGATCTGCGGATGATTTGGACATGAAGAGTCTTTCAAGAAGCTCGGACTGGACGGGCGCTTCCTTCGAGCGGGGGCGTTTCACTTACCGAAAGGCCGAAACCTATCGGAAGTTTGCAAAAGGGGAGTTGTTGGACCTGCGGATCGGTATTGGCCGGGCGCGCTTCGATGAGGTTTTAACCGGGAACCTTCCCCTGTCCGAGCTTCAGCCGCGGGACATCCTTTTCCTGCCGGATGGACGGTTCATGGCCGGGCATGTGCGCGCGTCATCTCTTCCCGGTGGCGGCACAGAAGGGCCCGTTGCGGGGCAATACTATTTCGATGGCCATGTCGTGACCCTGCTGCTGGATGCAGGCGAGGTGGTTTACGGCCATGCTGGCTGGTTTCCGGGTGAAGGGGCAACGGGGCAGGACCACAGGGCCGTCGTGAATATCAATGGCTGGGTGTATACAAGTTATTGCCGAGACGTCTGGAAGAACTGTTGAGTGCAGGGCGGGCTGTTAGAACCCCGCCGCGTCGCTCTGGTTCATGCTGCGATATTCGTCCCGCATGCCAATATAGAGGCTGAGACAACAGGTCAGCAGGATCAGCGTAAAGGGCAGGGCCGCCGTGATTGTGCCCGCCTGCAGTGACTGCAGCGCATCCGTGCCTCCGCCATAGAGCAGGGCCGATGCTGTCAGGCCGATCAAGCAGGCCCAGAATACGCGTTGGCGCCGGGGAGAATCTGTCTTGCCGCCGCTGGTGATCGTGTCGACGACCAGTGCGCCGGAGTCTGCCGAGGTCACGATGAAGACGACCAGCAGCAGGATGGCTGCGGCTGAAGTGATGGCCGAGAAGGGCAGGTCTGCCAGCATCTGGAACAGGACGAGAGACGCGCTGCCCATGCCCTCGCCGAGTTCGCCTTCGCCGGTCTTGAATTGGGCGATCGCAGTTTTGCCGAACGCGGTAAACCAGATGATGCCAATTGTGACGGGTGCAAACAGAACGACCGCAAAATATTCGCGCACTGTCCGCCCCTTCGAAATGCGGGCGATGAACATGCCGACAAAGGGCGACCAGGAAATCCACCAGGCCCAATAGAATATGGTCCAGTCATGAAACCAGGCGATGTCCGGCCGCCGTATCCAGTTGGTGAGGGCGGGCGTGTCGGTCATATAGGCGAGCAAATTCTGGCCCATACCGGTAAAGATCAGGATGGTTGGTCCGGCAATGATCACGAAGACGAGCAGGGCAAAGGCGATGCCCATATTGATATTGCTGAGCAGTTTGACGCCGCCATCAAGACCGCGAAGAACGGACAGGACTGCAAGCCCTGTCATCACGACAATAAGCAGGATCTGGATGCCGACATTGGGCTCAAAGCCGAGCAAGTAAGCTAGCCCACTGGTCGCCTGCGTTGCGCCGATGCCGATGGTCGTTGCGAGGCCGAACACAGTCGAGACAACCGCAAACAGGTCGATGATATGCCCCGGCCAGCCCCAGACCCGCTCACCGAGCAAAGGATAGAAAGCCGAACGGATGCTGAGAGGCAGGCCCTTATTGTGCGCAAAGAATCCGAGTGCGAGCCCGACAATCGCATAGATCGCCCAGGGCGCGAGCCCCCAATGGAAGATCGTGGCGCTATACGCGAGCCGTTCCGCTTCGGCTGAAAGCGGTTCGGCATTCAGCGGCATGCCATACCAGTCAGTATAATAAGCAAGCGGTTCGGCTGCGCCGTAGAACATGAATCCGACACCCACGCCGGCCGCGAACAGCATCGCCACCCAGGACATGATACTGAAGTCCGGCGTCGCGGTCGGTCCGCCCAACCGGATTTTTCCTAGTGGACTGATGGTGAGCGCGATGCAGAAGCCGAATACGAGCACGGCGGTGAGTGCGAAGAGCCAGTCAGCGCTTTGCAGCGTCCAGGTTCGGGCCGCTGTCAAATACTCCGCCGAAACTGTCGGAAAGAGCAGCGTGAGGCCGGAGAAGACGATGATCAGTCCGGCGCTCAGGAAGAAAACAGGATTGTGAATATTCAGCCCGGCGACCTCGATATTGTCCTGCCCGATCTCGTAATCGGTTTCGTAGACAAAAAGGGCTTCTTCGTCCTCGGGAATCAGGTCTGACGGCGTGTCGGGGGCTTGTGTGTCCATGCCGGGCTTGTGCCGCAAATACGTCGATTATCAAAGCATTGTTCTGAGGAAACTGTCCGCGCCATCGTGAAGAGTGAGGGTTTGATGCAACAGTTTGCATAAGATTCCCGTAGTTACCCGACGAATAGCTGGGCGAAACCTTTCTATCATCGAAATAAAAATGTACTTCGGAACCATCGAGCAGCCATGTGTACCGAGCCGCGCCGCTTATTCTGGCGCGCCATGGCTGGAGACGACCCAAAGGGAACACACATGAATAGACTCAAGTACGGGGCCTCGCTGATTGCGATGGCTGGACTGGTCGCGCCGGTTGCATTGGCGCAGGACGCTCCAGCGGAACCAGCGAGCGCGAAACGGCTTCAAACAGTGACCATCACGGCGACCAAGCGTTCGGAAAGCGCACAGGACGTGCCCGTTGCAGTTACGGCGCTCGGCGAGCAGCAGCTCAGAGAGCTCGGCGTCAAGAATTTCTCGGACTATCTTGTCCAGCTGCCTGGCGTCACGGCAGGTGGTTCCGGCCCCGGTCAGAATACAATCTATATTCGTGGTCTCGCATCCACCACGCCAAACCTGACGGTTGCAGGCGTCGCCGGTCTCGCCCCCAATGTCAGCTTTTATCTCGACGAGCAGCCGCTGGCCCAGCCGGGCCGGAATTTGGACGTCTATGCAGCCGATATCGAGCGCGTAGAGGTCTTGTCCGGACCTCAGGGCACACTGTTCGGCTCAAGCTCGCAGGCCGGTACGGTCCGCATGATTACCAACAAGCCGTCCTTCAGTGGCTTTGATGCCGGGTTCAATGCGTCCACCTCGTTCACCGATGGCGGTGAGATGAGCAACAGTGTCGAGGCCATGATCAATGTGCCCGTCAATGACAAGTTGGCGCTGCGTGGGGTCGTCTATAGTGACACTCAAGGTGGCTATATCGACAATGTCGGCGGCACATTGTCTGTACGCGACTCCGCCCGGTTCCGTACCGAAGGCACTGTGCGTGGCAATGGCGTCCCCGTGAGTGCCCAGCGCGAAGGCTTCCAGGCAGGCGCTGATCTGTCTGGTGTCAATTTCGTTGACGCAAACAACAGCAACATTGTCGAGAATGACATCAATGATGTCACCTATCAGGGCTTTCGCCTGAGCGGCATGTACCAGATCAATGAAGATTGGGACCTGCTGATCACGCATGCTCAGCAGCAGATCGAGTCCGACGGTGTGTTCGCCGCAGATCCCGAACTGGATGACTACGATATTGTCCGTTTCACACCGGAGAATATCGAAGACAAGTTCCACAACACTTCATGGACGCTGGAAGGCCGTATCGGCGCGCTTGAGGCGCTCTATACCGGTGCGTATACGGACCGCACGACAGACCAGACGGTCGATTATTCCGACTATCTCTTCGTCGGCCAGTACCTGCCTTACTATATCTGTGACTACTCGGTCACCTATCCGGCGGGTGCGCCGACGGGCAATTGCTACGCGCCGAACCTGTTCGTGAACTCACACAGTGAGACGAAAGTGCAGACGCATGAGCTGCGCTTCAATACGCCGAGCGAGAATCGCTGGCGCGCCACCTTCGGCGCCTTCTACAGCGACCTTGAGCTGGCTGAGCGTAACGACTTCGTCTATCCGGGCTCAACGCAGGTGGCCTATACGGATGGATCGATCGGCTTTGCCCCGAACTATCCGCTGACACAAACGGACGTAACAGGCGAAATCGGCAGTGCGTCCCCCGGTTACTACAGCGTTGCCGGTCCGTTCCCGGAAGGCGTTATCTTCCGAAACGATATTCTGCGCACCGATCAGCAGATGGGCCTCTTCGGCGAGACCACCTTCGACATCTCTGACCAGTTCGCCATCACGGCTGGCGCACGATACTATGACGTCGAAGTTGACCTTGAAGGAAGTGCCAACTCGTCCTTCTTCAACCTGTTCGCAGATACCGACCAGCAAGTGTTCGGTACGAACATTTCGCTCCTGTATGGCCCGAACGGCCCGGCAGGGACGCCGGACAAGGCGTCAACCGACGGTATGATCTACAAGCTGACGGGCGAGTGGACGCCGTCGGACGACGTGATGTTCTACGCCACATACTCGGAAGGCTTCCGTGCCGGCTTGTTGAACCGTCCGGGCGGTGCTTCCGGCCCAGGCGGCTACACCGTGCCATATGCTGTCGATACGGACGAAGTGAAGAATTACGAGCTCGGCTGGAAAACCGAACTGTTCGACAATTCGCTGCGTTTCAACGGGTCAGCCTTCTTCGTCGACATTGAAGGTCTGCAGACCACAATCTTCGATCCTTCGATCGTGAACCTGTTCTTCTCCGACAACGCAGCCAATGCCGAGATCCAGGGCCTTGAAGGCGACTTCACCTGGGCGCCGGCCTCGGTTGACGGCCTGACCATTGCAGGTGCGTTCTCGCTTCTCGACACCGAGATCACCGAAGTGCTCGTGCCGACAGATGACGTTGTAGAAGGTTCCGACCTTGCCTTCGCGCCAGCCTACCAGGGCAATCTGCGTGTTCGGTATGAGTGGGATCTCGAGCAGGAAGTGGCTGGCCAGCGCCTCACCGCGCATGTCATGCCGCAGATCGTGTTCTCCGACGACTCCGTCAGTGATGTCATCGAGATCAACAAGATGGACCTTGATGGCTATGTCACCCTGGGTGGCTCGATGGGCGTCACGGGCGACAATTGGGGCGCGGAGATCTTCGCCTCGAACCTGACCAACGAGTATGCCGAGCTTAGTGGCAGCTTCGTTTATGACCGCGAACGCATCACGCCAATGCGCCCGCGCACAATCGGTATTCGCGTTTCCTACGACTACTAGGACATACGCCTACTTGATACTGAAGCAGCGCCCTGACAGGTTCAGGGCGCTGCTTTTATTTGATGGGAACTTCAGGCACCACGATGACCGCAATCTCTGATCCGGACCTCGCCCTGCGGGACGCGCAAAAAGCCATACAGTCTGGCGATTTTGCAACCGCCCGACAAATCACCGATGCGCTTCTTGCTGGCGAGCCGACTCATAAGGAAGCGCTCTACATGGCGGCAGTTTGCGCGCGCTATGAAGGTCGCAGCGCGGACGCGCTCGCGCATCTGGACGCGTTGAAGTCGCTCTCACCGGATTTCGGCCGCGCTTATCAGGAAGAGGGGCATCTCAAGCGCAAGCTCGGAGATCTGTCCGGAGCCGTCGGCGCTTTTGAGCGCGCGACCCGCTACAATCCTGCCTTGATGGCAAGCTGGTCTGCGCTAGCAGACCTGTACCTTCAGGCGGGCAATACGGACGCGGCGACCAACGCCCGCGCGCAGGCAGACCGTGTACGCGCGCTTCCGCGTGAGCTGCAAGCGGTGACAAATCATATTCATGAGGGCCGCGTCTTCCGGGCGGAGGAAATCGCCAGAGCGTTTCTCCAGAAGCACCCGACCCATGTCGAAGGCATGCGCCTGCTGGCGGATATCGGGTCCCGCCTCGGTGTTCAGGAGGATGCAGAATTCCTGCTTGAAAGCGCGGTCGATCTTGATCCGGACAATGTGCAGTTGCGGCTCGACTATATTCAGGTGTTGCGCAAGCGGCAGAAATTTGCAGCAGCGCTGGAGCAGGCTGGAGTTCTGATGGCGCGTGATCCGGACAATCCGCTATTCCAGTCGCATTTCGCCATCGAGAGTATGCAGGCGGGTGAATATGAAACCGCACTGGACCATTTTGAACGGGTGCTACAGAAAATCCCTGGTGATCCTGCTACGCTGGTCTCGCGGGGACATGCGCTGAAAACCTATGGTCGAACCGAAGAGGCAATCAGTTCATACAAGGCGGCAACAGATGTTGCGCCGGGGCAGGGGGATGCCTGGTACGGTCTCGCAAATCTCAAGACCTACACATTCGGCGATGATGAACTCGCCCGTATGCAAGCCCAGTTTGCTGCACTCGATATTGACCATATGTCCCGCATCCACATCGCGTTTGCGCTTGGCAAGGCCCATGAGGATCGCGGCGATCATGACGCCGCATTCCTGGCCTACGCGCAAGGCAACGCGCTGAAGCACCAGACGGTTCGCTATACGACCGACCAGATGCATGCGGAATTCGACGCGCAAAAAGCAATCTGTACGGCTGACCTGTTTGAAGCTCAGGCCGGTAAGGGCTGTGCCGCTCCAGACCCGATCTTCATTCTTGGCCTGCCGCGGGCGGGCTCGACCTTGATCGAACAGATTCTCGCGTCGCACCCAGACGTGGACGGAACGCTTGAGCTTCCCAATATCCTTTCACTTGCTCATCGCCTGCGGGGGCGCAAGCAACTGACAGACCGTGAGCGCTACCCGCGTATCCTGCATGAACTTCCCGCCGATGAGCTGTCTGCGCTCGGTGAAGAATATATTGAGACGACACGCATCCATCGTCAGGGAGCGGCTTTCTTCACTGACAAGATGCCGAACAATTTCCGGCATATCGGCCTGATTCATCTGATCCTGCCCAATGCCAAGATCATCGATGCGCGGCGCGACCCGATGGATTGTTGTTGGTCGGGCTTCAAGCAACTCTTCGCGGAAGGTCAGGAGTTCACCTACAGCCTCGATGATATTGGAAACTACTATCGCGGCTATGTCGATCTGATGGCGCATTGGGACAGTGTTCTCCCGGAAGGGCGAGTCCTGCGCGTTCAGCACGAGGATGTCCTGGAAGACCTGGAAGGCCAGGTTCGGCGGATTCTCGATTATTGTGGTTTGCCGTTTGATCAGGCCTGTGTGGATTTTCACAAGACTGATCGGGCCGTGCGCACGGCCAGCTCCGAGCAGGTTCGTCGTCCGATCAACAAAAGCGGGGTTGAGCAGTGGCGCCCTTATGAGGCACACCTTGATCCACTGAAAGCCGCGCTGGGACCCGACCTCGCGCCCCAATAGGAGTCGTCAGGTGAGCACACGGTCCGATGATGCCTTGATCGCGCTGCGTAAAATACAGCGCATGACAGAACTGGCGTCCAAGCGGCTGGCTCAGACGGCGGGCCTTACTCCGTCGCAAATGACGGTCTTGCGCATGCTCGATGAGCAGGGCGAGATCTCCGCAGGCCGGGTGGCAGAGGCCACTCAGCTGAAACACGCCACCATCACCAGCCTCGTCGATAAACTGGAGGCACGCGGCTTGATCGCGCGGCGCCGGTGTGACACCGACCGTCGGCGTGTTTGGCTGAACCTACTGCCTGCGGGTAAAGAGGCTCTGTCGGTTGCGCCCGACCCGCTGCACGAAACATTCGCTGCCGGATTCGACAAACTCCCTGATTGGCAACAATCCATGCTGGTAGCGGCTCTTGAGCGCGCGGCTGGCCTGCTTGATGCCGAAGAGCTCGACGCTGCGCCCTTTTTGGACGTCGGAGAACTGGGATAAGCGTCACACGCAAGTTTGCGATTGCAAATCATTTTCACCAATGCTAGGTCGCGCTCTTACCCGTGTCGGACAGATGACGTGAATGAGGGCACCCTATGATTGCGACGAATCGGATCGTACTTTCCATTTCCGTACTGGCAGGCGTATTGCTTGCTGCGTGTACGACGCTGCCGGCGCGGTCTGATGTTTCCAATGTGATATCGCGTCCTGCGGCGACCGATTTGAGGGATCCTCAGTTCCAGGCAGATCGTGAAGCTATCCTGGCGATGGCGGGAAACTACAAGGTGAAGTTCGACTTCAACGAAACCGTCGCCTTCGACGATGACTATTTTCTGAAGCCTCGCAAAGTGTCTGGTGGGGATGAGGTGGTCCTCGTTGTCGAGGATCGCGGAAACTTCATCAGCCTACAGCATATTCTGGTCGTAGGCGGCGAGCACAAGATGGCGATCAAGCACTGGCGTCAGGACTGGCAGTATGAGCCTGAGCGTGTGCTGATATTCATTGGCGGAAATGCCTGGGAGTGGCGTGACGTGCCAGCATCCGAGCGAGCCGGTACTTGGTCTCAGACGGTCTACCAGGTCGATGATGCGCCGCGATACGGGGCTGTTGCGACATGGTCGCACGAGAATGGGATTGCCACATGGCAGCCGCCACATGAATGGCGCCCGCTACCGCGGCGCGACATGACCACGCGCGATGATTACCACGCCATCCATGCGATGAACCGGCACGTCGTTACGTCTTGGGGCTGGGTGCATGAGCAGGACAATGGAAAGCTCGTCCTGAGCGGTAGTCAGCCACACATGCTGGCGCGTGAGACTGGCCTGAACACATATCGCCGAGACAGCGATTTCGAGACCGAGATTGCAACAGATTACTGGAGCGGTACCGCAGGCTTCTGGGCTGGCGTTCGCGGCGAATGGGACAGGATTGCCAATCAGAACGAAGCATTTGCCGTCACGATCAAGGGCGAGACCGAAGCGCTCTACATGCCTCTGCTGACCCTCGCCGGTGAAGTGGCAGACGGCAGCAAGGGAAACGAAGAGGCGGTGCTGGAGGCCAGACAGTTGATCGAAAATTTCACGACCAGCGACATTGGCGCATTGGCTGACCGGCTGCGTCCCACTGACATGGATATAGCCGAAACAGACTGAGCTCGGCTATGGTTGGAATGCCCCTATCAGATTTTCTTCTGATTGACTCGTTCGGACAGTTTGGCGGGGCTTTCCTTGCGTTCTGAATAGCGGTCAACAAGATGGTCTGCACGGTCCCGGGTCAGGAGCGTGAACTTCACGAGTTCTTCCATCACATCGACAATTCGGTCGTAATATGGCGAGTGGGTCATGCGGCCGCGTTCGTCGAATTCCAGGAATGCTTTGGCGACAGACGATTGGTTTGGAATGGTGATGAGCCGCATCCAGCGTCCCAGAATGCGTAGCTGATTGACGGCGTTGAAACTCTGCGACCCGCCACAGACCTGCATGACGGCCAGTGTCTTTCCCTGGGTAGGACGGACACCGCCGAGAGAGAGGGGAATCCAGTCGATCTGGGTTTTCATGACTCCCGACATTGCACCGTGCCGCTCCGGTGAACACCAGACCATTCCTTCCGACCATACGACGAGGTCTCGCAATTCCTGTACTTTTGGGTGGGAGTCCTCCGCCCCATCGGCGAGCGGGAGACCATCGGGATCGAACATGCGCGTCTCGCAGCCGAGCTTTTCCAGAATGCGAGCGGCTTCCTCATTTGCCAGGCGGGAATAGCTCCGCTCCCGTAAAGAACCATGCAGAAGCAGGATACGTGGCTTGTGTGTGCTGAGCGCAGGAGTCAGGAGGGCGTCTGGGTCGGTCTCGCGAAAACTGTCTTCGTGAAGGGCAGGAAGGTCATTCGTGGAGGTCATCTGTGTGTTGGTCTTTCTCGGGCAGATCAGTTGATTGCATGCAGTCATGCAAACCTGTTCGCGTTCAGAATTGAGGCTTTGCGTGAGAGCTCTCTCAAGTTTCCGGGAACGCATTGCGGGTGCGATTGGCGAAGGCTACCAGCGACAGCATGACCGGCACCTCGACCAGCACGCCGACAACTGTGGCGAGCGCCGCTCCGGAATTCAGCCCGAACAGGCTGATCGCCACCGCGACGGCCAGTTCGAAGAAGTTGGACGTGCCGATCATGGCGCAGGGCGCGGCGACCTTATGTGGCACTTTCCATGCCCAGGCGGCCGCGTAGGCGAGTGCAAAGATACCATACGACTGAATGAGAATTGGTACGGCAATGAGCGCAATGATGATCGGCTTCGCCAGGATCGTTTCGCTCTGGAATCCGAACAGGAGTGTAACGGTAGCCAGAAGGCCGATCACCGACAGGGGTTTGATACGGCGCGTAAAGGCGGTCACCGATTCCTCACCCCCGCGCTTCTTAAGGGCATTACGAGCCAGAATGCCCGCCATCAGGGGAACGACCACATAGAGCGCAACCGACAGGAGCAGCGTCTCCCACGGCACGGCGATATCCGTGACTCCCAGCAAGAAAGCGACAATCGGTGCGAAGGCAAACACCATGACCGCATCATTCACACTGACCTGAACCAGTGTGTAATTCGGGTCGCCACGTGTCAGATGTGACCAGACAAATACCATCGCCGTGCAGGGGGCAGCGCCCAAAAGGATGAGGCCGGCAATATAGCCTTCCGCGTCTCCGGGGGGGATGAACGGCGCGAAGACATGGCGGAAAAAAAGAACGCCGAGGGCCGCCATCGTGAAGGGCTTGATAAGCCAGTTCACAACCAGTGTGATGATCAGCCCCTTCGGTTTCTCACCGACGCGGCGCATGGCGGAAAAATCCACGCCGATCATCATGGGCCAGACCATGGCCCAGATGAGCAGGGCGACAGCGAAATTCACATTTGCATATCCGAAGCGAGCAAGTGCTTCGAACGCGCCAGGCACGATCTGCCCCAGGCCAATCCCAATCGCAATGGCGAGTGATACCCAGATAGAGAGGTATCTTTCGAATAGTCCCATGAGTATGCCCCGCATCTTACTCTGTCGGCGTTCCGATCCGGGCTAGTTAGTGCCGCATACATTATTATTCAATAATTCATCGAATATCGTTTTGGTATTTCTTGGAGTGCATGCCTGCAGGGAGTTCACGTCAAAGACTGCTCCGAGGCCGCGCCTTTTCTGCGACTGAAGATGAGGAATGGCGCACCCAAGAGGATTCGAACCTCTGACCTCTGCCTTCGGAGGGCAGCGCTCTATCCAGCTGAGCTATGGGTGCAAACCGAAGCTGGTGAATACGGCAACCGGCGAGTGAGTGCAACGCCGGAGTGCGGTTTGCGCAGCGCTGGGTGCTTGCGCCTTGATCACTTTGGGCTAGGTCTGGAACAGACACAGATTCAGGAGCCAGACATGCGGACTTTCACCATTGCGATGACCGTCACAGCCATGGCGCTGTTGCTGGGCCTTCCGGCCTGCGGGGCACGGGAAGAGCCCAGCCCGGCAGTGCCTCAGGAAGAGCCCGCAGACCGAGCGGCGCAATTGGAAGCGCAGAAGGCTGCTTATGAGGCCGCGTTGAGCGAAGCGGAAGCTTCCCGAGGGGCAGGGGAGCCAGCCTTGTGGACGCTGCAGGACGAAGACACGACGCTTTACATATTTGGTACGGTGCACTTGCTCCGCCCGGAGTTGGAATGGCGCAGCGATGAGATGGATGCCGCCCTCGCGGAGGCTGATACGGTCGTCTTTGAGGCAGATGTCACAAGCCAGGCTGCGGCGTCCGAAATGATGAAGTTCATCTCCACACAAGGCATGCTGCAAAACGGTCAGCAATTGTCGAGTTTGCTCAGCGAACTGGAGCGCGCAGAGCTTCTAAAGGCGCTTGACCATGTCGGACTGCCACTCGGCGCGATTGAGCCGATGCGGCCGTGGTGGGCGGCGGTGAATCTCTCTGTTCTGCAGATCAAGAAGGAAGGCTTCGACCCGAATGCCGGCGTAGAAACCGTTCTGGGCGCAGAAGCTCGCGCGGCAGGCAAGTCATTCGCCTATCTGGAGACAATAGACGAGCAGTTGGGCCGTCTCGCCAATATGCCCACAGATGTGCAGGTCGATTTCCTTGTGAGCTCTGCCGAGTCCATCGAGGAGGGGGGAGATGTGCTCGATACGCTGGTGTCCGAGTGGGTTGATGGCGATGTGCACGGGATTGGCCTGCTCATGTCCAATCCGGACATGATGGGGTCAGACGATGTCTATGATGCACTGTTGAAGTCTCGTAACGAGATCTGGGTTGGCAAGATCGAAGCCATGCTGGAAGAGCCCGGCACGCGCTTGATCGCTGTCGGAGCCGGTCATCTGGCGGGCGAAGACAGCGTTATCGAAATGTTGGAAGCCAAAGGCTACGAGGTCGAGGGCCCGTAGGCGCTCATGTATCGGCAGACCGGCGGAGCGCCAACAGCGCTTGCTCGAGGATTTCTGCGCTGGCACAGCAGACGATCTGACCGCCGAGCTTTGGTTCGTTGCCACGCCAGTCCGTCGCGAGGCCACCTGCGCCCCGCACAACCGGGATCAGCGCGGCCACATCCCATGCTTTCAGACCGCTTTCCGCCACAAGGTCGATCGTGCCGGCGGCTAGCCGGGCATAAGCGTAGGCGTCCAGCCCATAGCGGCTGATCCGAGCTGTAGCTCTCAGATGGGTCCATGCGCCCTGTTCGGCGGGGTTCAGGATAAAGGGATCTGTCGTGGAGATGACTGCTTCGCGGAGGTCTCGGCAGTCGGAGACCTGGATCGGTGTTTGTGTCCCCGCGCGCTGAACCGCTGCACCCCCCGGCCAGCCGAGATAACGCTCGTCCAGAACGGGCTGGTCAATGATGCCGATGACGGGCGTGCCCGTTTCATCGCACAAGGCAATCAATGTGGTCCAACTCGGTAGGCCGGCTACGAAAGCGCGCGTGCCATCTATCGGATCCAGTAACCAAGTGAACCCGTTCTTCGAAGGTTTAGCGGGGAATTCCTCGCCAGTGACGCCGTGATCGGGCCGTTCCGCTTCGATCAGGGCGCGCATCGCCGCTTCGGCGCCCGTGTCGGCGGCCGTCACGGGGTCAAATTCGGCGTGGGGTATTGTGATCTTGTTGTCGACGGCATCCAGTGCACGAAAATGCGGCCGGATCGCTGACCAGGCCGCATCTGCGAGACGACCTGCAAAGGTCAGCTCATCTTCGAGGGAGTAGGAATTTGTCATGCGGGCATGGGATTGCCCCGCCCCGGGCTGGGCGTCAAGCGACGCCCGTGCTGCTGGTGTCGCCTTCCAGCGCCTTGGCCAGTTCCAGGAGGCGTTTGCGGGGGCGCTCGCCGAGGCGATAGTAGGCGCGAACCAGTTCCAACGTCTCTTTTTGCGAAAGAATATCGCCTTCCATGCGTTCGGCGTCATTCGCAGCATCCGGTGCGTCTGCTGCGGGAATGCCGTCGAAGAAGTATTGCACTGAGACGTTCATGGCTTTCGCCAGTTCATAGAGTCGAGATGCCGTGATGCGGTTGGCACCGCATTCATACTTCTGGATCTGCTGGAAACGCACGCCTACCTGACTCGCAAGGTCCTGTTGGGTCATGCCCAGCAGGCGGCGGCGGCGGCGAAGGCGTTTGCCTACGTGCAGGTCGGTTTCATCAGCCATGTTCAGCTCCTTGCGGATGGGACCGCTCTCAGTCCCAAAACGGGATGTTCGGGCTGGTCTCTCGCAAATGGCGTGCCGGTGGTCACATTTGCCTAAAATTTGGGCTGCATTTCCAAATTGCAGGAATTTGCCAAATCATCGGTTGCGTTTTGTGCGCCGCAACATAAATCTGGTCTTGCACTCCGGTGCAGACGCCTCTGGCGTTTCCTCCCTTTGACCTTGGCCGCGCTCTCGTAGCGCGGCCTTTTTTTTGGAAGTAACGCGGATCTGTTGCAATTGCAGGGTATTCCGACGATCAGCGCCGACCGATCTGGGTCGCGACGTCGAGGATTTCGACGACAATAGCGGACAAGACTTGCTGCATTTGCGCAAAGCCGGCACTGGTCTCGACCGCTTGTTCATCCATGTACAGTCCGCGATTAATCTCGATCTGTACCGCATGGAAGTCTCGCTTGGGGCGGCCATAACGACGTGTCGTATACCCTCCTGCATAGGGCGCATTCCGCGCAACGCTGAACCCGTTCGCTCGGAATGCGCGCTCAATTCGCCCCGTCAGACGTGGGTCACAGCTGGAGCCGAACCGGTCCCCCAACACAATATCTGCCAGATTGCGACGCCCAGGCTGGACGCTGGGCATTGAGTGGCAGTCAATAAGGAAGGCCCGGCCGTGCCGCTCCTTCAGACTGCCCAGCTCAGTCGCCAGGCACTGGTGATAGATGTCGTGAATGCCAGACAGGCGCGCTTCTCCTTCTGATCGGGTAAGGCGGCGCGCATAAATCGCCTCTCCCCTGGCTGCGACACGCGGCAAGCAGCCGAGCCCGGCTTCCACACGCGCTGTCGGCATGCCGCAGGGGCGAGGGACTCCATCACTGAACATGTTCGGGTCGAGTTCCCGTGGGTCGCGATTGAGATCAGCGACTGTGCGAGCATATTTCGCCGCCACGAGTATGCCACCCTGCTCAGGCACGGCACTGAACAACTCGTCCACGAACGCATCTTCCGTCCGGCGTACGGTGTCCACCGGTACGCAGAGTGCCTCACGCATCTCATGTGGATAGAGACTGCCCGAATGCGGCGAGGCAAAAATGACTGGCGCCAACATTTTTTCCGGGGTTACCAGCCGGTACGGCGTTTCATAACGAGGCGTGGCCGCAGGGCTGTCCTGCGAACCGGCCGTTCGCTGAAAATGTTCAGGTCTGTCAAGAAATTGGGGGGCGTCTGTCATTCAGCACATCGTTTCTTTGTTTGCCTGAAGGTCAAGCCTTTTCACGAGAATCCAGCCGGTGCCCGCAGTAATTTCCGACTTTAAGTCCGCAGATATTCACGCCTGATTTACCGAACTGCGTCTTTATGCTTAGGGTTCTGCCGAGAAGAGGGTATTCCGCGTGACCAAGATTTTGCTGGCCGAAGATGACGATTCCATGCGCTTGTTCCTGGCCGCCGCTCTGCGTCGCGCCGGACACGAGATCCAGGATTACGCTGACGGCGAAAGCGCGTTGTCCGCGTTGGAGCGCGAAGTGTTCGATCTACTGCTGACCGATATTGTCATGCCCGGCCTTGATGGAATCGAACTGGCACGCCGGGGCGCCGAACTCGACCCGGCCATGAAAATCGTCTTCATTACGGGGTTCGCCGCCGTGGCGCTCTCCTCCGGGGCTCCGACACCTGCAGGCGCGAAAGTGCTGTCCAAACCCTTCCATCTCCGCGAAATCGTGGATGAGGTCGACAAGGTGATGGCGGCCTGATGGGGCGGGGCTCCGACATTGAGCCTCCCAAGCTGCTGAAATCCCTATCCCATGACGCTGGCCGGCACTTCTTTGATGCGCCGGCTGCGATGAGTATGGATGAATGCATGCTGCGCCTGAATTTTCTGGATGGCGCGAACATAGTGTCTCTTACGCCCTCGGAGCTTGGACATTGGTTGTCTTTCGAGTTTGAGGGACATGCCTTTTCCGCAAATGATCCGTTTGGCGAAGTCTGGTTTTTTGCCGAAGATCCTGCGACACCGGAGCCAATACTGCAGAAAATTGCGCTCTGCGTCGTTACACCGCCAAACCCGGCTTGACGGCGCGCGCTGAATTATCCATTACCCCTGCTTCCGAATGGATCGGGCGGTTAGCTCAGTGGTAGAGCACTACGTTGACATCGTAGGGGTCACAAGTTCGAACCTTGTACCGCCCACCATTCCGAAGTCTTCCGAAACCTCCTGAAACCTGCCGCGTTGTTTTAAAAAATGACGGGATGTTTCCATGATTGATCCAGATTTGCCGGACGCCAATATGTTTGTCGTCTATTATACCGGCGGGAAAATGCTGCAGGCCTCCAATATCTCTCTGATGACTAGGAAGCTGGATGAACGTCTGTTTCTTGTTTCGACGCCGGAGACGCAGTCCAGACTCTACCACCACGTCAAACGCCTAGCCCAGCCGGACGCCCTGTTCGTCGGTCGCTTGGACTCCCTGCCCAAATTCAAAGGGATGGAAGAAGGCACCACGAAATGGGTCCGCCGTATGATGGACGTTTAAAAAAGGAAGGCGAACTGGCCGCCTTCCTTCATGTTCGTTTCAATTCCGGGGCAGGGGCCTTGTCCTAGCCGTCAAGGTCAACCATCGGTTCGCGATCCCAATGGCGGAGCTTGCCGAGTGTCTTCACGAAACCGGGCACATCTTCGGTCTTGCTGAGCGCGACGCAGCCCTCATCCTTCGCATCCCAGACGCTGGCCTTCTCCATGAGAGGTTGGGCCGTTTCGACATAGCCGATGAATTTGCAATGCGCGAACGCGTCGGCCACGAAATCCCGGCTAGGGGCGTCGTTCTTGACCATGTCTGCCCCCTCTTCGGAGATCAGCAGGGCGACGGCATCGAAGAGGACCGATGGACCGCCATCGATTTTCTCGTCGGCCTCCATGTGCGACCAGTCACTGAGTGTGATGCCGCCCACTTTCGGGCTGATCAGCATCGTCATGCCGCCAGCGGAGGTCACTTCCTTCTTCAGCGCGTTCAGGAGGTCTGCATCCGCGCCGTCCGTGGCAAAGATACCCAGTTTGCGGCCTGCGAAACTGTCTGGAGCGTTCTTCAGGATGCTCAGGGGATCGGAAGCAGGCAAGTCCGTGATGGGAGGGCTGGCCGGATCAGCCGCTGGCGGCATGTCGGTTACGCCGAGGCCATCCGCCACTTTTTTCGCCAAGTCTTCATCGATGTTCAGCAGGTGAGACAGCATGCGAAGACGGATTTCCATCTTCTGAACCTTGCTGAGCTCGAAGGTCAGGGCGTCTGCCATGTGTTTTTGCTCGACCTTGGTCTGGCTCACATAGAATTGGCGGGCCTGGCTGTAATGATCGGCGAAGGATTCCGGGCGCAGGCGCGTCTTTTCTCCGCCAACCGGCTCGGCATAGGATCGATACCCCTTGGCGGGATCTTCGCGCGGTCCGCCTTCTTCCGGTCCCCAGCTGTTCGGTTCGTAATTGGCGCGGCCTTTGGGATTCTCCATCGCCATATGGCCATCCTGCTGGAAATGGCGCATCGGACATTGCGGACGGTTGATCGGGATATGTGTAAAGTTCGGGCCACCAAGGCGCTTCAACTGGGTGTCGAGATAGGAGAAGTTACGGCCCTGCAGCAGCGGGTCCGCAGTGAAGTCGACACCGGGCACGATATTCTGTGTACAGAAGGCGACCTGTTCAGTCTCAGCGAAGAAATTGTCGACGACGCGGTTCAGGACCATGCGTCCGACAATGCGGACGGGCACTTGTTCTTCCGGAATGATCTTGGTCGCATCCAGTACGTCGAACTCAAAATTCTCGGCAAATTCCTCGTCGAACAATTGCACACCGAGTTCCCATTCCGGATAGTCGCCCATCTGGATGGCATCCCACATGTCGCGGCGGTGGAAGTCCGGGTCGGCGCCATTGATCTTCAGGGCTTCGTTCCAAGCTACCGATTGCAGGCCCTGCTTTGGTTTCCAGTGGAACTTCACAAAGGTTGCTTTGCCTTCGGCATTCACAAACCGGAATGTGTGGACGCCGAAGCCTTCCATGAACCGCAGGGAACGGGGAATTGTCCGGTCGGACATGATCCACATGACCATGTTCATGGATTCCGGAGACAGGGAGATGAAATCCCAGAAATTGTCATGTGCTGTCTGGGCCTGCGGGAAGCCCCGGTCCGGTGCCGGCTTGGCCGCATGAATCAGGTCTGGAAACTTGATGGCGTCCTGAATGAAGAAGACAGGGATGTTGTTGCCCACAATATCCCAGTTGCCTTCTTTCGTGTAGAACTTCACGGCGAAACCCCGCACATCGCGCGCAAGATCGGGCGAGCCCTTATTGCCAGCCACAGTAGAGAAGCGGGCGAAGACATTGGTCTTCTCACCTTTTCTCTGGAAAATGTCTGCCGTGGTGACGTCCTCAAGCGTATCCAGTGTCTCGAAATAGCCATGCGCACCGTAGCCGCGGGCATGCACGACGCGTTCAGGAATGCGCTCATGGTCGAAGTGGAAAATCTTTTCACGGAAGATGAAGTCTTCGGTCAGCATCGGTCCGCGCGCGCCCGCTTTCAGATGGTTCTGGTCGTCGGCAATGGGCACGCCTTGCTGGGTGGTCATGGTCTCGTAGCCATCCTCAGTTGACTGATGAGGTGCGCCGCCCTCGTCGAGGGAAAGATCTGGTTTGTCGGACATGAGAGAAATCCATCTGCTGGTTGGAGGGTGTTCTAATCAACTGCGCGACGGGCTCATTGGTTCCTCGCATATGCGGCTTTCATCCCCCTTCGAGGGAATCCAATGAAAGGGGGCGGCTCCAGAAAACAGAACCGCCCCTCAAAATTTCTGCTATGCCTGTATTCAGCTCAAGCTGTCCGCAAAGGCTTCGCCAGAGCGGGCGCTCGAATAGGCTTCTTCCAGAAGGGCGCGGGACTGGCCCTGGACTTCGGACTTTTCAAGGCGATCCTTGATCGAGTCGGCCAGGTGTTCTTCGCCGTCATCAATCGCCTCAAGGGCAGCTTTTCTGTCGTCCTGAAACATGGACGAGAATTCGGTCAAGGCGCGATGAAGCGACCCAAGCGTACCACCCTCAGTTTGGGGTTCGCCGCCGAGAGTACGGACCTGCTGCTGGAAGCGGCTGATCAGTGCTGCGCGATCACTGGCGCGCTTCTGGAACTGGGTGCGAAACGCAAAACTCTCATCTGAGAGTTCAGCGCATTTCTCATAGCCTTTGCGGCTGTCGATCAGTACCTTGGTGACGTCATTGAGGGCGTCAATTTCGGTTTTGTTGATTGTGTCGGTCATTTGGAAACTCCTCGTTGTCTGTCCTGACCAACAGGGAGACAAGGCATGAGTTCCCGACAGAAAACCTTAAATGACGGACATGATCAAAGGCGCTTAGCCCTCGAACGGGTCTTTCATCAGGATTACGTCTTCGCGCTCCGGCGACGTGGAGACCAGCGCGCACGGTTTGCCGACCAGTTCTTCGAGGCGGCGCACATACTTGACCGCTTCTGCCGGAAGGTCCGCCCAGGATCGCGCACCGGCGGTTGAGCCTTTCCAGCCCTGAAGCGTCTCATAGACGGGCTCTACAGCGGCCTGGTCGGTCAGGCCGGCAGGGTAGTGGTCAATCGTCTCGCCATTCAGCCTGTAGGCGACGCAGACCTTGATCTCGTCAAAGCCGTCCAGCACGTCGAGCTTGGTCAGGGCGAGGCCGGTAACGCCGGAGGTCGCACAGGCCTGACGCACCATCACACTGTCAAACCAGCCGCAGCGGCGGGCGCGGCCCGTGTTCACGCCGACTTCGCGGCCGACCGTGCCAAGGCGTTCGCCGATCTCATTGTCCTGTTCGGTGGGGAAGGGACCTGAGCCAACACGGGTCGTGTAAGCCTTTGCGAGGCCCAGCACATAGGAGATTGCGCCAGGGCCAACGCCTGAGCCAGCGGAGGCATTTCCTGCCACCACATTGGACGATGTGACGAAGGGATACGTGCCGTGGTCAACATCCAGCATCACGCCTTGAGCGCCTTCGAACAGAATGCGGCTGCCTGCGCGGACCTGTTCGTCGAGCAGTTTCCAGACCGGCTTGGCATAGGCCAGGATCTGGTCGGCGATCTTGAGCAGTTCTGCTTTCAGCTCGGCGCCGTCTGGTTCTGGCAAGCCAACGCCGATGCGCAGCGGCTTGTGGTGGGCCAGCAGGCGCTCGATCTTCATGTCGAGGGCGGCGGGGTCTGCGAGGTCTGCGACGCGGATGGCGCG
>NZ_DEXB01000005.1:52665-64030 GCF_002366485.1 Hyphomonas sp. UBA3195 | reverse complement strand
ACATCGGCGCGGCTGGACAGCCAGTCGACGATCTTGCCCTTGCCTTCGTCGCCCCATTGGGCCCCGACAACCACTACTCCGGCCATGATTCCTGCTCCTGCAAAGTCCGCGGCGACATGGGCAGGATTTGGCCACCAATTGCAAGAGGGGGGAATGAAATCCCTTTGTCGCAGGCAGGCGCGGATGCGCCCCTATCCGGACACGCGGCCTGCGCTCCGGCAATCGGTCTGGGTGTGGCGCGGGCTCAGCCGGACTCCTCCCATGTCGCCTCAAGCGAGGCAGTGAGGAGGCCCGGCAGCGCCGTGGAAAGCGCCCCGAGTTCCGGGGACAGCCGGAACGCGCTGTGCGCATGCCCCGCCATGGGCCTTGGTTCGCCGCTGGCCTTGAGGCGCTGGAGGGAGTGGGCAAGGCGCTTGGCGGCGCTGTCCGGGGATTTCAGGACGCGGCGGATCGCCCGGATGCGCGCGAGCAGTCTTGCGGTCGGGACCGGTCCTTGTGGTCCATAAGAGGTCCCGAAAGTGTCCATAACCGGTCCAGACGGAAATGGGCCGCCCGCACGGGGCAGCAGCGCGAAACAGGGGTCTGCCACAGCGGGGAAGGTGACCAGCTCGACGCCCTCCGGCAGGCCGGGGGCCTGCGCGCGCTTGCGCGGCGGCGCGAACACGATGTGCAGGCTGAGCGCCATGAGGGTGAGCAGCCGCCGGACGATCTGTTCAATTTGTTTCAATCGGCCATTTGCCTTGCCCCGGCGCGTGCGCGGCATCTTTTCAGGCCGCAAATGCAGATTGTCACGCGCGACCAGATCGGTCAGCGCGCGCTCCGCAACTTCCAGCCCCATGCTGAGGAAAGACCGGTCAACACTCATGGGCCCAAGTGTGAGGGCGATGTGCGTCAGACGAATTGGGGGACGCTTATCCTCGTGAGCGGGGGCGATAGGAGAGGACAAATCCTCGCTAATTTCATGAGGTGGAGGCTTTGTTCGTATCTTCTGCTTTGGGCGCATTTCCAGACGTAAGGATTCGCGCTTGATCAGATCAATTTTGACCCTTCGTCATCGATCGCGCTACAGAAACCAATGACTTAAGTCGCCCTAAAATGGCCGCTCGCAATCTTCATTGAAGCACATGTAAGCATTTTGCTTTTTGTGATGATGGATCTATTCTGCGTTCGGATCGAAGCGGAGATCGCATGTTCGGGAACAAAAAGAAGAAACGAAAAGTTCTGAGACTGCTCGATGACGCGGCGGACAACTTTCAGTTCCCAATGCTCGACAATGGAAACTTATATCTGGCCGCATCGCGCTTATCGGTTTTTTGCAACGATCGAGACTGGGCATTCGTTTTCGAGATCTTTGGGTTTTCACCCAGAGCTGGTCAACCTGACCTGAGTGTGCAGACAATTGCCTCGTCAGTTGAGAACAGAAACCCTCGATCCAACTATGCTAGCGATGAGGCTTACAACAACTACCTTAAACACAATCAAAATTACGAATTCAGAAGTTTCTTTCCCATAGAGAACGACGACTGGATCGACGAAGAAAATCCAGAGCTAGTCGCGTTATCGGGTGAGGTTATAATTCGAGGCAAATCTATTCCGCTTCCGTCAAACCCAGAGTATGAGGCGGCCGGCATCCGCTTGGAGTTTGATCGGCCAGCTGTTCACGAACTATGCAGACTGCTCGCCGAACAACACCGAGAGCTGTTACTTGCCTCGCAAACGGAGCGGAAAACAAATCTCCCTAATTCACTGCCGCATTTGATTACTCTCGATGATTGGCAGCACCCAGATTTAGCCAACGGGCAAAAACCAAGTGAGGTTGCCACGTTCAGTAAACTCGCCAATGTCGTTCAAACTGGAGACCCCAACAAGTTTTCAATCGGCGAAGCCGGAAATACAAATTGGCGTAATTGGCCAGAAGGTGGCCTTCTCTAAAGCGCCCGAAAGCACTTTGAGAGCTCACAGGCGATCATCGGAGAGAGTCCTATTCTCGCCCCACAACGGCCGCTCGCAGATTCCGAAAAGGGCGCAAAGCCAGACATTAGAATCTCAGCACCATCCGGCGGCTTTTGGCCCTAACCCGCCTTTCGGCGATCAAAAACCGATGACTGCTCTTGGCGTCAGAACGGACGTTGGCATTTATAGAAAAATGTCGCTACTTGATTACCACTTAGAACAACGAGCAGTGCGAATGCCGACAGCCGAACACTTTTGGGATTGGTTCCTGCAGCACGAAGAAGAACTTCGCAGCATTAGGCGAGACCGCAGGCTGTTTCAGCTACTGGGAGAGCATTTGCTGATTTTGGACATTCCCAAATGGGAAATTGGACCGTTTGATACGAATGGTTCCAAGCACTTTCTGGCGCTGTCAGGGTCCAAGGTTACTGAGACCGGTAAGAGAAATCGCGAACAACTTCTCGAGATGGACGCTCCATCGACTTGGATGATTTTGCCTTTTCGACCACCGAAACGATGGAGCCGTCAGTTTCAATGGGGACCTGATAGGGTGAGCATCAATGCGAATGGTTGGCTATTCGAGGTCCATAAATTTGATGATGGCATGTTCGACCTAATTCTGCATTCCGACATTCACGAGATTTCGAACGCCGCGGAGAAGAGAGACGCTCTAATCACAGCGCTAGACAATGAGTTGGGAGAGGCCGGCATGATCGAGAAAATCAACGCCGTTGAGTTGCGTGTAAATGTAGATTCATCTGATCGCGAGCGATTGATACCGATGAGCCACCTTAAAGAAATTATCTTGTCTGAAGCCCGCAAGCGGTAGGGCAGCTCCCGGCGTCGAAGGGATCAATCCTGCTTTAGTCCATTGTCGGCCAAACCGGACGAAACCGACTATTGAAAATCCGAAAAAGTTCTGCATCGATGCCCTGGCGGATTCTTGTCAGACGGTTCAACAGCTCGTCGCTGTAGCCTCTTTTTTCCCACCTAAACTGATGACCCATAATCCATCTCGGCATCTGCCATATCTGAGAGATGAGCTCTGGTGATGACAAAACTTCATCAATCTCCAGCTCTTTGAGTTCTTCGATCAGAATTTCCAGTTGTTGGAGGTTCGCGCGTGCGTGGTCGTCACCTCTATCATAACGTAGTTCAATCAAGGGACCATTTTGTCCTTTGATACCACCATCAACCTTCCAGTAACTCGCAAAATCCTGGTCGCTCATAAGTTTACCTGTGTTGGAATTACGAAAACACCAATAGACGGGAAAATCTCTAACGTCCCTTCCTGCCCCAAAGCTGTCTAAATGGCTGGTTTTGAGTTATTTTGCCATTCGAGTATCGAGAATTTCTGACCGCTTCTGGCGATTTCTTGCCCCTCAGAAATCTGGCGGGATTAGAAAAAAATTCAGGGGAAATTCTAGATAGCTGATCGCGCGTTAGTCGGTCTTAGCCGGGATCGAGGGCAGCTTTTGGCCCTTTTTGGACATCGGCGAGGGTCGACGTGAGTGGCTTAAGTCGCCCCAAGAAGGACGCTGGCGATGTCTTTTCTGGCGGAGGAGCGGACCAAGGCCGTGTTGCTCAATCCGTTTTCGATGCAGGTTGAAATACGTCTTCTATCCTCATTTCGAAGGCAGCGGCCAGCTCGAAGGCGAGCGGCAAAGAAGGATCAAAACGACCGTTCTCGATCGATATGATCGAATTGCGAGACACGCCAACCCTCGCTGCGAGCTCTGATTGGCTCCAACCCCGTTCGCGGCGCAGCGATTTCATTCGGTTCTTCATTGGCTGTTACTCAGATCGCGACATCCAGTATCGCCATCCTGCACTGAGCAAGAGCGTGCAGACCATTTGCGCAAGCACCACGCTCATGAAGCCGCCAGTGAAGGCCATCAAGACGAGTTTTCTATCCGGGGCGGCTACGTCCCCGAGACTTCCAGAAACAGCAACAATCGCATTCTGCAAGGCAGGAAAAGAGAGCAAAATTGCGATGGTCCCAGCGCCCGCGAGCCAGCCCCATTGGCTCGAGAAACGGGCGGCGCTGCGGTGCCACTCGTCGAATTTCTGATGCTTCTGGATCGCAAGCACGAAGCTCGCAACCACGGTCCCCGTCGCGGCAATGCCTGCGCACAAGTAGACGACGGATTCGGGTTGCTGTTTCAGCCAGGGAATTGCGGCAATGAACATGACCGGTAGACCGATCATGATCGTGGTGAGCGCGAGCATTGAATAGGGTTTATTGAGCCAAGACATTGTGCGTTCCTTTATTGCGTCGCCTGCAGAGGCTCTGAAGCGACTGAGATATGCAAAGCTTACTTGGCATGCCCAAACTGAAATGACAAGTGTGCTTTGCATGCAGTGCTGAAACAAACTGTGTAGATGGATTTTCAAACGCTAAAATAGACCGCTGCGCCGACGCCGAGAATAGACCTGAGCTGAGCGGCTTAAACTCGCCCCAAGTCGGCCACTCAGCGATTCTTACGCGATGACCACTCTTGGCGAGAAATTGCCGGACGCCTTCGATGCAACGAGCGGCAGGAACGGGCGCAAGAGCGGACGTTGGCTCCGGCAACAGTGATGTCGTTGGCTCAAGAATCTGATAGAGGAATGCCCACCCGGAACAGGAGTCGCTGACAGTGACCGACGAAACCGATTTGAAGCAACCAGAACGCGCGCAGGTATTCTTGCAAGGGGAGAGTGAGCGGTTCATGAAGTCTCTTCTCGAGGCATCAACTGAGCCGTCGTCTGAGATTATCTATCACTATTCGGGTCAAGAGGCTCTGCTCGGGATTCTAAAATCGGCCCGCATATTCGCGTCCGATCTTCGCTTTATGAATGACCACACCGAAAGGCGGTTTGCAGATCGGTTTATTGAGCAAATGATTCAGGAAAATGAGGGGCTCGGTCCATTTCTTTTGCCGCTGACGGACCAATCACCCGTACAGATCGAGATACCGGAGTATGCAGCGTGTTTTTCTCAAGACGGGGACAGTCTAGCCCAATGGCGAATGTATGCGGGGTTCAATGGGTACGCCATTGGTTGGAAACACTCTGCAATTGCGGAAACCGCAATGGCTTCCCCGACAATGACCCACTTTTTTCCTTGCTGCTATGATCCCGAGGTCCAGCGGAAATCACTCGCCGACAGCATTGGAAGGATAAAGGAGTTCGTCGTAGCGGAAGGTCTCACTCTCGAGGCGGCGAGCTATCTCTATTCCAATATAGTGTGGTGTGCTCGCTCCTTCTACAAACACCCATCTTTTGCGTACGAGCGCGAGATGCGGCTCATAACGTTCGAACACAGAAATCAGGATCGAGAAGGCACGGATTATCAGTTCTCGGTGCGACCAGGTCGTAACAATCTAATCCCCTACGTTCGAGTTCCGGTTCCGACGCCAGCAGAGATCATTATCGGTCCTTCTGCCCATCCCGAACGCGCTAAACAAGCATTGGATGAGTTGATCATCAGAAGCGGCATCAAGAACTTGCCGACAAAGATCTCTTCCGCACCTTTCGTGGAGTTTTAGACGAAAGTCGTGTTTGTTATGTCTGCAATCGGGATGAACCGGTCTCCCGAGCATTGGTTCGCCTGAGGTTCCAAGTCACCCTCGAGCCCCTCACACCAGCTCATAATCCTCCAGCTTCACCTCGGCGACGGCGTCGGCATAGGCGCGGGTGTGGCCACCCCAGTTCTGGGTGATCTTGCCGGAGCCGGTCTTGTACCAGCTGTTGCAGGCCGGATCGGCCCAGACGGTTTTCGAGAGCTGTTCCTGCAGATCCTTGTTGAAGGCCTGCTGGGCCGCTTCGGTCGGTACGAGGGCGGCGGCGCCTTTCTCTTCCAGCGCTTGCAGGGCCAGAATCGTGTATTCGACCTGACGCTCCAGCATGAAGGTGATGGAGTTGTGGCCGAGATTGGTGTTCGGGCCGTAGAGGACAAAGAGGTTCGGGAACCCGTTCACGGTGATGCCGAGATAGGCTTCCGGGCCGTCGTCCCACTGATCTGCGATCGTCACGCCATTGCGGCCGATCACGTCGACAGACCAGCGCCAGCCCGTCGTTTCGAACCCTGTTGCAAAGGCGATCACGTCGTATTCATGCACCTGGCCGTCTACCGTCTTGATGCCCTCCGGCACGATCTCCGCGATGTGATCGGTGACAAGGTCGACATTCGGTTCCATCAGCGTGGTGAGATAGTCGTCTGAAATCAGAATACGGCGGCAGCCGACCGGATAGTCCGGCGTCAGCTTCTTGCGCATCTCTTCATCAGGGACCTGTTCCTGAAGGTGATCAGTCGCCAGCCGCGTGAAATGGGCCCGGCCTTCAGGTGTCCATTCGAAAGCCTGCCAGAAGAAATAGTCGGCATTCTCATAGATCAGCTTGCGGTTCATTTCCGCGAATTCCATCGCCTTGTCCGGGATGGTGAACATCAGCGCCATTTCCTCCGGCGCAATGAAGCGGTCATTGCGCGGGATCACCCAATTGGGCGAGCGCTGGAACACGCCGACCTGGGCACAGGTTTTCGCGACTTCGGGAATGATCTGCACGGCGCTGGCGGCCGAGCCCACAATGCCGATCCGCTTGCCTTCCAGGTCAACCGAATGGTCCCATTCGGCAGAATGCATCACCGGTCCGTTGAAGCTGTCCTTGCCGGGAATGTCCGGCCAGAAGGGGCGGTTCAGCTGCCCCAGCGCGCCGATCACAGCATCCGCCTCTAGCGTGTCGCCCTTCGCTGTGGTGACGGTCCATTTCTTTGTGCCTTCGTCCCAGACGGCTTTTGCCGCAGCCTCGTTCAGGCGGAGGTTCGGGCGCAACTGGAAACGATCTGTGATCTCCTCGGCATAGGCCTGAATTTCGGGCTGCTGCGGGTAGACGCGCGTCCAGTTCATCGACTGCGCAAAGGAGAGCTGGTAGGCGGCGACGGGAACGTCGCAAGCACATCCCGGATAGGTGTTTTGCGCCCAGGTGCCGCCGACCCGGTCTGCCTGTTCCAGAATCGTGAAGTCGTAGCCGGCTTCCTGCAGCTTGATGGCGGCGGTCAGTCCGCCCAGGCCAGCGCCGATGATGACGATATGCTTGTCCGGCATGCGTGTATCCTCCCATTATTTTTATGGGAGAAGAGTGTCACGATACCTGCGTTTCACAAGGGGTTCCGCCGCGCGAGCCTTACCCGTCGAATTTGTAGGATATGCGCACGCCGATATTGTCCAGGCCCTGATTGCGGCCATTGCCGAGAATCTGGCCGTGACTGAGATGTTCATAGAGCAGCTCTGCGCCCCAGGCCTCGTTGATGTCATAGTGCAGACCAAACGTGGTGCGGAACAGGTCGCGTGACCCGAGCAGGACATGGTCTTCGGTGAACGCATCACCTTCCGGGCTGCCCTGCGGGAAGGGGCTGTTCAGTTCGCCATCATGCAGCACATAGCCCACGCTCGGTTCAAAGGACCATTTGTCCGAGAAAGGGAAGGACCAATGCAATCCGACGCCGCCAAAGCTTGTATTGCTGTTGGTGCTCAGGCTGCCCATCACATAGGGCTTGGGACTCCAGATCAGGTCCAGAAACTCCGGAGATGTGAAAAGGAGCTCGGCGCTGATGTTCTGGCCGGGCTCCTTATTGGCATTGTTGCAGTCGGTGACGCAGATATTTTCCTGCATCACGCCCAGCCGGGCTTCGCTCAGAATATCGGCCTGCGCGGATCCGGCGAAGACGGTTGTGGCGGAAAACAGCAAAATGGCGGCGCGGTTCATACATTACCCCGAATTAACGTTAATACACAAAGATGGAAGTCAATGCGGCACCGTCAAGCGCGTTCCGTCAGCTTTTTCCTCGCGCCCAGCGTTGGGTGGCATTTGCGACACGTTCACCGAACAATTCCGCTGTCTTCAGATCAGCCGCATCGGGCCCATCTTCGGCGGACAGATCGGTGAGGGCCTGTGTGGCGAGTCCATTGGAATGCCCAGCGCGGTTGAGCGCTTCCGAGAAATCGTGGCCCGAAGCATTGAACCCGGACTTCATGCCGAAATTCACCCAGATCATGCCTTGCTGCGCGGCGAGCGTGGCGAACTGGGCGAGCGTGCCGGACTTGTCGCCGGCCAGAGAGCCGGAATTGGTGAAGCCTGCGGCGATCTTGTCTTTCCAGGCATCGGTGAACCAGGCCTTGGACGAGGCATCCATGAACTGTTTCATTGGTGCTGAGGCGGAGCCCATATAAGTCGGCGCGCCAAAGATGATGGCGTCGGCCGCAGCCAGCTCGTCCCAAGGGCCGGTGTCGGGGGAGGCGAGATCTTCGGCCTTGTAGAGCGTGACCTCGGTGCCGGTGGTTGCGGCGCCCTTGCGCACATGTTCGGCAACCTTGGCCGTGTGGCCATAGCCTGAGTGATATACGATAGCGATCTTGGTCATGAGGATGTCCTTTCGTGTTGAAAGGAGCAAATAGGGCGGGCGATCCCTCGGATCAGCCCGCCCCATTCGAATAGGATTTATGCAAGTCCGGTATGAAAGCCGGCCTGAATTACTAGAAGGTCAGCACTTTCGCATAGCGTACCTGAGGCAAGGCCTCGAGCGTCTCCATCATGTCTGCGGGTGGCACCGCATCAATGCCAATCAGCGCAATCGCCTCTTCGCCAGCCGCTGTGCGGCCGAGATGGAAGGTGGCGATATTGATGCCGGCCTCGCCGAGCAACTGGCCGAGCGCGCCGATGAAGCCCGGCTTGTCGAGATTGTTGACGTAGAGCGTGACCGGCGAGAAATCGCCTTCCAGCGCCATGCCCTTCACTTCGACAATGCGGGGCTGACCGGCGATGATCGTGCCGGCCAGCGTGCGCCAGCCGCCCTCGGGGGCGTTCTTCGTTGCCTTGGTCTTCACCTTGACGCGGATCAGGCTGTCATAGACCGGGCTGTCCTCGGTCTTGGTCTCGGTCAGCTTGACGCCGCTGTCGGCAAGGATCGCCGGGGCGGACACCATGTTCACATCACCGCGCGAGGCGCGCAGCAGGCCAGCCAGCAGGGCTGCCGTGAGTGGCTTGCGGTTCAGGTCAGCGACTTCGCCTTCATATTCGATGACGACTTCATCATAGCCGAAATCCGAAATCTGGCCTGCAAAACTGCCGAGCTTTTCGGCAAGCGCCGCAAATGGCTTGATGCGGGGGGCTTCCTCGGCCGTGATCGACGGCATGTTGAGTGCGTTGGTCACGGCGCCGGAGAGCAGATAGTCCGACATCTGTTCGGCGACCTGCAGGGCAACATTCTCCTGCGCTTCGGCCGTTGCCGCGCCAAGGTGCGGCGTGGCGATGAAGTTCTTTGTGCCGAAGAGCACATTGTCCTTGGCGGGCTCCACCGCAAACACGTCAAAGGCAGCGGCCTGGATATGCTCGCTTTCGAGCAGATCTTTCACGGCTTCCTCGTCGACAAGGCCGCCGCGGGCACAGTTGACCAGGATCAGGCCTTTCTTTGTCTTCTCCAACGCTTCGCGGGAGAGGACATTCCTGGTCTGCTCCGTCAGCGGAACGTGTAGCGTGATGACGTCTGCGCGGGTGAGGAGGTCTTCGAGTTCAACCTTTTCGACCCCCAGTTCCACGGCGCGTTCGTCCGTCAGGAACGGATCATAGGCAGCGACCTTCATCTTCAGGCCGATGGCGCGTTCCGCGACACGGCTGCCGATATTGCCACAGCCGATCAGGCCGAGTGTCTTGTAGGAAACTTCCGTGCCCATATAGCCAGACTTCGGCCATTTGCCCTCTTGCGTCTCGGCATTCGCGGCAGGGATCTGGCGGGCAGCGGCGAACATCATCGCAATGGCGTGTTCGGCCGTCGTGATGGCGTTGCCGAAGGGCGTGTTCATGACGACCACGCCCTTGGCGGTGGCGGCCTTGATGTCGATATTGTCAACGCCGATACCGGCGCGGCCAATGACTTTCAGGTTCTTGGCGGCGGCGATGACGTCCGCATTCGGCTTACAGGCCGAGCGGACGACGAGACCGTCATATTCCGGAATTTCCGCGATCAGTTCTTCCGTGTTCAGACCGGTCTTTGTGATGGTTTCGATGCCACGCGCGTGGAAGATTTCCACGGCGGCGGGAGAGAGTTTGTCTCCGATAAGGACTTTGGGCATTGGTCTAATTTTCTCTTTTCAATATTTTCAGGAGTCCTGACATGAGTTCGTCAGGCATAAATTCGGGAATGTCTGCAGCAAGAGCTACTCTTGCGACGTCTTCAATTTGGCTTCGAAAATTCAGAGCTTCAGGTTCTTCCGCGCAACCGACAACGTTCTTCAGAAGATCGCCGGGATACATATCGCCTTCCAGCCAAGGGTCCGACATCAATCGTCCAAGGGCCACGGGAAGCAGATGTTTCAGATGAATCCGCTGACCGACCAGCAAGCGAACACCTTCGTTAGTGAGCATGGATACATCAGTTTTGACGTACTTCGCACACTTTCGAACAAGCGGCGTCGCATCCGACTCGGGATCGGGCCAGCGTGAGCCAGAAAGCTCTTCAAGCGTTGCCATTGGGTAACCCTCAGAGTGTTGCAGCTTCCTGGGCGAAGGCCCAGTCAAGCCAGGGCGTCAGCTTGGCGACGTCGGATGGTTCCACCGAGCCGCCACACCAGATGCGCAGTCCCGGAGGGGCCTTGGCGTATCCAGCCGCGTCAAAGCAGGCATTCTCGGTTTCGAGCCGTTTCATCATGGCCTTCACGAAAGCGCGCTGGGCGTCCTCGTCGAGACCGGCCACGCGGGGATCAACGATCTTGAAGGTCACGCCCGTATTGGAGCGGACATCCGCATCCGGACAGAGGAAATCGACCCAGTCGGTCTTGGCGACCCAGTCCGTGAGATGCGCAAGGCTCTCGTCGGAGCGGGCCTTCATGCCGGTCCAGCCGCCGAGGCTTTCGCACCAGTCGAGCGCCTGAAGATAGTCTTCCACGCACAGCATGCTTGGCGTGTTGATCGTGGCGCCTGCGAAGAGGTCCTCGTTCAGCTTGCCGCCTTTGGTCATGCGGAACAGCTTCGGCAGGGCGCGATCCGGCGTATAGGTTTCGAGACGGCGGACGGCGTTCGGTGACAGAATCAGCATGCCGTGGGCCGCTTCCCCGCCAAGGCATTTCTGCCAGGAATAGGTCACGACATCGAGCTTGGCCCATTCAATGTCCTGCGCGAAGGCGGCAGAGGTCGCGTCGCAGATCACGACACGGTCCGGGTTCGGCTTGATCCAGTCTGCATTCGGCACGCGCACACCAGAGGTCGTGCCGTTCCAGGTGAAGATGATGTCCGCATCATCGCGCGCCTTGGAGAAATCCGGCAGCTGGCCATAGTCGGCGCCGTATGTCTCACACTCAGGCAGCTTCAATTGCTTGGTGGCATCGGTGACCCAGTCCTGGCCGAAGCTTTCCCAGGCGAACACGTCCACGGGCTT
>NZ_DEXB01000005.1:0-52420 GCF_002366485.1 Hyphomonas sp. UBA3195 | reverse complement strand
AGTTTTTCGAGGGAAAATCCGGGACGCTTTGCAGTCGGGCCGGAAGAAAAGTGCGGGCATGCTGGCAGCACGCCGGGTTTGGCGACATTCGTCATCTGTTTTTACTCCTATCCTCACAGATAGGCTGGGCACCGTTGGGGGCGCCTGGCCCGCCGCGTCTGTCTCACATTTCTATGGGACGCGCAAATGACATTATTGCGTCTGGTGTAGCGGGGTGCTTCACTTCGGCTCATGACCCTCACCATTCACCGCCTGTCGGGCACTCTGGGTGCCGAAATCCATGGAGCAAACCTGCTCGCTGGGCTGTCCAATGCCGATTTCGATGAGATCCATCAGGCTTTCCTGGATCACAAGGTGATTGTTCTGCGCGGCCAGCATGGCCTGTCGCCAGACCAGCAGAAGGATTTTGCCCGCCGCTTCGGCACGCTGAACATTCACCCTTACGTGAAGGGCATGGATGACCATCCGGAACTGATGGAGATCATCAAGGAGCCGGACGAGAAAACCAATTTCGGTGGCGGCTGGCATTCCGACATGAGCTTCCTTGAGGAGCCAGCACTCGGCTCGGTCCTGCACGCCATCGACGTGCCGCCCTATGGTGGGGACACATTATTCGCAGACCAGCAGGCCGCCTATGATCGGCTGTCCGATGGGCTGAAGGCCACGCTGCAAGGCATGACCGCCATCCATACGGCCAGCAAGGAATACGGCGCGGATGGCTATTCCGCTGCCGTGCGCCAGTCGATGGACGCCAAAGCCGCGCCCGATGCGCCGGAATACGAACACGCCGTCATCCGCACGCATCCCGAGACGGGCCGCAAGGGCCTGTTCATCAACCCCGCTTTCACGCTGCGCTTTGCGGGCTGGAGCCGGAAGGAAAGCCGGCCGCTGCTCAACTATCTGTTCGACCTGTCACGGGAAGAGCGCAATACGTGCCGCGTGCGCTGGCAGGAGGGCGACGTCACCATGTGGGACAATCGCTGTGTCTGGCATTATGCGCTGAATGATTATCACGGCCATCGCCGCCACATGCGCCGGGCGACGATCAATGGTGACAAGCCGCGCTAGGCGAGGTTGCTGAGCACGCCCCAGGCGATCAGGGCCTGACCGCCATAATAGAGAAACCAGAGCGCGATAGAGGGCAGGGCGGGTTTCGGCGCGTCCGCTGGCCTGACAAATAATTGAAACGACAGGATCACATCTGACGCGATGAACATGAGCGCGCCCAGCAGGACAAGAAGATAAGCGGGCTCGAGCCTCAGGGTGGCAGCGCCCATCATCAGGATGATGCCGCCATATCCGATCACCGGCAGACGCATGCCCTTTGTGACCCACGGCGCCAGCCAGCGAATGAAAACGACCCCGCAGGCGATCAAGCCAATCTGTGCTGCGAGGATCAACAGGGTCCGGTCGGCCTGGGGCAGCGCCCAGAACAGGGCGATATAGGCGACATGCGCGGCAAAGAACGCGCCCATGCCAGGCAGAAGGAATTTGTCATTTTCGTCGGCCTCAAGGAAGAAATCACCAAGAGAACTGAGGGCCAGCCCGGCCACCAGCAGGACTGGGCCTCCCAGCAAATATGCCCACAGCGCCAGCAGGGCGGTGGAGCCGGTTTTCACGATCAGCTTGAGCAGGCTGTGCGGTCGCCAGCAGAAGGCCGTGCCGTACAGGACGCCGAGGACCATCGATGTGAGCAGGACGCCAGTTGGAAGTGTCACCGGATCAGTCTGCGCGCTTGACTGGTTCCGGCAGGCGGAGCAGGCGTCGTGCCATTCCGCGATGCACGTCTTTCACATGCATGCCGACAATACCTAGTGCCGTGGCCAGCACGGTTGCGTCATCTGTAAAACCGAGCCCGGCCAGGAAATCCGGCAGCAAGTCAATTGGCATTACGAAATAGGCGCCGGCGGCAAACAGAACGCCTTTTGCCTTGAGTGGCGTGTCAGGATCGCGCGCGGCGAAATAAGCTGCCGCAAGGTCATCCGCGAACGGTATCTTTCCGGCAACGCGCAGCAGCTTGGGCACGAGCCCTCTCGTATTGCGTTCAAGGCGCTCGACCGATTGCGGTGTGAACCGTCCCTCGGCGTCCTTGACCATGTTGATAATTTCCGCTGCGTCAGACATTGCGAACTCCTGTCAGCACTATAGACCAACAGTGTATCAACAAAAACAAGGGAGGGCAGCAGCCCATGGAACTGAACTCGAATATCTCTGCCGTTATTACAGGTGGCGCGTCTGGCCTTGGTGCTGCAACCGCCCGTAAGCTGGCATCGCAGGGCGTCAAAGTCGCCCTTTTTGATCTCAATGAGGAGAAGGGTGAAGCTCTCGCCAAGGAACTCGGCGGCGTTTTCTGCAAGGTGAACGTGACTGACGAAGAATCTGTGGACGCTGGCTTTGCAAAATCCCGCGCTGCCATTGGCCAGGAACGCATCCTCGTCAATTGCGCCGGTACGGGCAATGCCATCAAGACGGCCAGCCGTAATCGGGAAACAGGTGAGATCACCCATTTCCCGCTCGACAAGTTCAACATGATTATCCAGATCAACCTTGTCGGCACCTTCCGCTGCATCGCGAAGTCTGCGGCTGGCATGATGACGCTGGATCCGATCGACGGTGAGCGCGGCGCAATTGTGAACACGGCGTCTGTTGCTGCTGAAGACGGCCAGATGGGCCAGGCATCCTACTCCGCCTCCAAGGGCGGTGTTGTCGGCATGACCCTGCCAATCGCGCGCGACCTTGCTCGCGAACTGATCCGCGTCAACACGATCCTGCCGGGTATCTTCAACACCCCGTTGATGCAGGGCGCACCTGACAATGTGAAACAGGCGCTTGCCGCTTCGGTGCCAAACCCTGCTCGTCTCGGTAACCCGGACGAATATGCGTCACTCGCATGTGAGATGCTCAGCAATGGCTACTTCAATGGCGAAGACGTTCGCCTCGACGGTGCCATTCGCATGGCTCCGCGCTGATCGGCTCACGCCGTCTCAGTAACGCTTCAAAGGCCCGCTCCCGGTTCTCGGGGGCGGGCCTCTTTAATGGAAGCGGGCTACGAGGACGGAAAGGGAGCCCGGCTCCCGGTCGTCCCCTTTACTGTCCCTTGCGTTGTTTAACGCCTTCCTCGTCAGCAATTGCGCGATCTTCGTCATTGAAGATGATTTCTGCTTCCTCGCCCTTGCCATAGGCGCGGGATTTCTTGGCCAGCGCCGACATGGAGTCTCGCATTGAGCCCTGGCCCACCGCCATCGTTTTCGAGGCGGAAACACCGACGGCTTCGGCATCGTCAAAGCGGGCAAATTCTGCGCCGAGGAAGACAACTTCCCAGCCTTTTGCCTCGGCCCTGTCGAGCGCAGCTTTGGCACCATCGCGGGTAAGCTCACGAGATGAGTTCTCCAGGCCGTCCGTCATGATCACGATCACAGCCTTTTCCGGGTCGTCAGCCTCGGCCAGCGATACCATCCGGCCAATTGCGTCGAACAGGGGCGTCATCCCCCGCGGATTGGCTTCCTCATTGGTAACATCCGTCCAGTCTTCGGCGCCAACTTTCTCGCGCAAGACATCAAACTGCATGCTCTCCTGAAAATCGAAGATGGCCAGCGTCACATCGGTTTTGATGTCGCTACCTTCGATTTCCCCTTCATCGGCCTCGCCAACGCTCGCAGCATACGCATTCACGGATGTGAGGGCTTCATCCCAGATGCTGCTCATTGAGCCTGTTCGGTCGAGCAGGATATAGGAATGCACCGCCCCCGGATCATCGTCCGGCTCCGGTGCGGGTATCTTGGCGGAGGCTGGCCCCATCAGGGCGATGGCGGCTGCGCCGGCGGCGAGTGTTGTGATGAGCTTTTTCATGCGTGCGTCCCTGTCCAGAAATCTACATCGGGCCACCCGGCCTGATGCATGTTAATCTCCGGGCGAAATCGGGCACACATGTGGCATTAACGCGTTGTTAGAAAGGAAATCGGGTGCGAACGACTGTCCGCACCCGGTGAATATGAGCAGCTGTTCATATTGGCTGCTATAGGCGTAGGATTTCCGAGCTGGAAGTTTAGGCGAACTGGGGCGCGATTTTCAGATTCCGCACCCACCCGATCTTTTCCATGACCAGAAGGATCGTGCCATTATAGTCGACAATCCGGTTCCAGACGCCGCGACGCGGACGGTGCAGCGCGCTGATTGGTTCATCATGGTGATGGTCATGGAAGGCTTCGCCGCCTGTCAACAGCGCCATCATATGGTCAGCCCAGATTGGGGTTTTCAGATGGCCCAGCACGTTGATGCCATAAACCGTGGCATGGAACTGAATGGCGCGGCCAATCACAACCGACGCATGGATCAGCGCAGTTAGCAGCAATGAGCCACCAGCGGCCCAGACGATCAGATAGATCGCGGCCGGGATCACGAGATGAACGACGAGGCTGATCTCATTATAGAAACGGTCCATCCACACTACAGCTGGCTGGTTCTTCAACCACATTGCCAGAGGGCGCTGAGTGTCGCGGTGATCACGCCAAAGGATCCAGCCGACCCAGGCCCAGCGCTTGGACTCGAACGGATTGTGCGGATCGCCCGGCTTGTCTGAAAAGCGATGGTGCTGGGAGTGATAGTTCACCCAGTCCTTCACATTGCCCTGCATGGCAATCACGAGATTGATCATGGTCACGATCTGGCCGGGCATTGCCAGTTCGCCTGCGCGATGCTGAAGGATGCGGTGAAGCGGCCCGATGCCGGCATTACAAACGAAGATCGATGCGCCGATCACGGCGATGGCTAGCGGAACGTACCACCAATGGAAGGTCAATTGGCTCAGGGCAACGCCAAGCACGATCATGGTGATGAACAGCGCCAGGCCGAGTGCCGGATAGCCGAAGGCTGAAAAGAAGCTCGCATAATTGAAATTCTTCCACGTCTTGGGAATGGCGAGCGAACGCGGCAGCGTCATTGAGTGTCCTCCTGAGAGCCTCACATCCTGTGGGCCTTGATTTTCCTGAGTGTCCAGCGGACTGAATTAATACAGACTTAAGGCCTCAAAGCTGTTGTCGTAAAGATGGAACCGCATTGTTGACGGGCTTGTGACCGAAACGTGCGGTGCAGGGGTGACGAACTGGCTCCTAACCCGCTAGAACACGTCAGGAACATGTGCCGGACTGGTATGGGAGGCGCTGCATGGCAGACGATCGTCGCCAATTTGATCTGCAACGCCTTCGGGACCTGGGACTGGATCTGGATTCCAGTCAGGATGAAGCTGAACTCAAAAGTACATGCCCCCTGACCCCGGACTGTATCGAGGCCGGCGATAATAGTCTGACGCTGAACCAGCTGACCGAAAAGTTCCATTGCGCCAATTGTGGTCAATCGGGCTCTTTCCGGGAGCTTGTTCGCGCGCTTGAAAGCGGCGAGCTGGCCCAGGAAGCCCGGGCGCCCGCCATCATGGATGCTGAATTCTCAGAAGCGCCGATCCGGGCAACCCACGCGGTCGTTCGCGCCGAGCCGAGAGTGATGCAATTGGGGGAGGGGCAGCGGGTCCGGTCCGACGCCGAAATACGACTGGAGCGCAAACAAGCCCGCAAGGCGGCGCGTCAGGGTCGTCACACAGGCGAGAAGATCATCATCACATTGCTGGCCCTCGTCTTCCTCGGGGCAGGCCTCGCGGCAGCGGGCCTCTCCGGTTTTGCAAACTATCAAGCCTTTTCCAAATCCGTGGCCGACCCGCTTCAGTCGGGCGTCTGGGGATGGACCGGCGTGATCGCGGCGATCATTTCATTCGGTGGCTTCACTTTCTTCTATTGGCATTCGGCCAACCACCGAATGAAAGAGGGGGTTCGTGCCTTGCTGTTCGCCCTTGCTGGAGGGGGCACTTCTATCGTCGGCACGCAAATGTACATCGCCGCCAACAATCAGGCCGCCGAGGCAGAGCTTGTCCGGGCTGGTTCAAACCGGGACGTGCTCGCCACACAGATCGCTGACTGGCGGCGCCAGTTGGAAGGCATCCCTCCAGAAACCCGATCAGTCGATGGATTGGAGGCCTATATAGAAGAGGTCGAGCGGGTCGAACGAACGCACCAGAAGCCCTACCGAGACGCACAGAATGAACTCGGACTGGCGCGCCGCCGTGACGACCTGCTGGCGCGAATTGAGACCGCAAATGCGGAACTCCTGGGCACGGGCTCGGGAGACATTCTCGTTGAAGCGCAGACCCGTACATCGATTCCCGGCTGGTTTTTCGCGCTCATGCTTGAACTTTTTTCCAGTCAGGGCACGTCGATTGGTCTGGTCGCGCTTCTGATCCTGTATGGCAGGTCGCAAGTAAACGCCGAACCTGAAAGCGTTAACCAAGACATTTCCTGAAAAATGAACTCTTCTGCGTGTCACGCATAGAACTATTGAAGCAACGACATGGTGCTTCTCCATCTGAACTAAACCGGCACAGAATGTGCCGGTTTTTTTCTGTCTTGCGGAGCATTTACTACGTTTCTGGCCTGCGACTTGCGAAAGCTGGTCGTACCGGCGCTCTTCATTCTATTGCATGACGTTCAGAGCAAAGGTGCAGTTGTTACGCAGCGTGATCTGGTGCTTGAGAGCGAAATCTCTGTTTACCATGATACGCGTCCACGGGTTAGAGTAAGTCCATGAATCTGTTCTTCAGGTTTCTTCGTATTTTCCTTCCGGCTTTCTTCACGAAAAAGCGGACCGGACTGATGGATGTTCACACAGTCCGCTCCTCCGTCTGGATAGGCGACCAGGACCCGTTGGGTCACATGACCAATTCGCGCTATTCCTCGTTCACCGATCTCGGCACGATGAACTATATGGGCCGTACCGGTGCGCTGATGACGTATCGCAAGCGCGGCTGGAGTCCGATCATCCAGCACGAGTCCATCACCTTCTATCGGATGATGAAATTCCCTCAGAAATTCGAACTGACGACGCAACTGGTTGGGTGGGCTGACTGCTATATTTGTTTCCGTCATCAGTTTCACAGCAAGGGCAAGCTGATTGCGGAGAGCCGCATGGTGGCGCGGCTGGTGGGGCGAGGTCGGAAAAAGGTGGACACGCAAATGGCGCTCGAAGCGATGGGGCTCAACCTCGAAAGCCCGCAGCTGAGCCAGCGCTATCTTGACGCGATCGCAGACTTGCAGGCGAAAGACGCTGCGCGGAACGCGGAAAGAAGCACCTAACGATCAAACGAAAAGGCGTTCGGGAGCAGATCTGCCATCTTCCACTCTTTCAGGGCGGTCCCGTCCGCTGCTACCGCGTAGACGATGCAGTCCGGATCACACAATTCGGCAATACGCTGGCGGCAGCCACCGCATGGCGAAAGGTCTCCGTCCCCGCCTATTACCAGCACGTGCGAGCAAGTCTTTCCGCCCGAAACCACCATGGCACCCAGGGCGACCGCTTCAGCGCACGTTCCTAATGGATAGGCCGCATTCTCGACATTGCAGCCCGCGAAAATCCTGCCCTGTTCATCCAAGACGGCGGCGCCAACCTTGAATTTGGAATAGGGAGCGTGGGCCTGTTCACGCGCGGCGCTCGCGGCAGCTTGAAGTCGGTCAATCAGGGAAGGGGACGGGTCGGTCACGCAGGTATCCTCTGGCCAAGTGCGGGCTTCCTGCTTAGGCATTGTCGCCTGTCTTGTCACTTGATTGCCGAATCCTGCGAAGCGCCATGTCCCGTATTCCCCTGATAATTGATTGTGATCCCGGTGTGGATGACGCCGTCATGTTAATGATGGCGCTGGCCAGTTCAGATCTGGACATACGTGCCATCACGACCGTTGCCGGCAACGTGCCGCTTCATCTGACCAGCCGGAATGCGCGCATGATGTGCGACTTGATGGACCGCAGGGAGGTCCCCGTATATGCCGGGTGCCCGCGTCCGATGGTGCGCACGCCGGTCACTGCGGAGGATTTCCATGGTGAAAGCGGGATTGCCGGGCTTGAACCGTTTGCGCCGGAAACGCCGCTGGCCGAAGCGCATGCCGTCAACGCGCTGATCGACATGCTTCGCGCCGCCGGGCCGAAGGGCCTGTCGATCGTGATGACAGGGCCGATGACCAATCTCGCGACAGCGCTGATCATGGCGCCGGATATTGCGGAGAGTATTGACCAACTGGTCCTTATGGGCGGCGCTGACAGCGAGGGCGGCAATATCACGCCCTTTGCCGAGTTCAATGTCTTTGCAGACCCCCATGCGGCGGCTGTTGTTCTGGGGAGCGAGACGTCAGCCACAATACTCTCTCTGGATGTGACGCATCAGGTCCGGGCGCTCGACTCCCATCTGGCTCCCTTCCGCACACTGGAGGGCGACCGGCCGCGCATCATGGTGCAGCTGCTGGAAGCGGCGAATGCCCTGGAACAGAAATGGAAGGGCAAGCGCACGCCGATGCATGATCCCTCCACAATCGCATTCCTGCTTGCACCGCACCTGTTCGAGGGCCGAAGGGCTGACGTGACGGTTGAAACAGAATCGGGCGCGCGTTTCGGACAGACCCGGCCGTCCAAACTGGAAACGGGTCGCCATACCTGGATCACCAAGGCGGATGCCGCGGGCTTCTTTTTGTTGGTGAAGGATTTGCTGGAGACATCATGATCACGATTGTTGGATCTATCAATCTCGATATCGTCGCGACGGGTGCGAGTTTGCCTCAGCCGGGGGAAACGGTGACGGGTGCCACGCTTGCCCGCCATCCCGGCGGCAAAGGCGCGAACCAGGCTTTGGCGGCGCGCCGTCTGGGCGCGGATGTCCGTCTGGTGGGGGCTGTCGGCGCGGACGATATGGCAGAGGAAGCATTGAAGCTGTTGCAGGCCGGCAGCGTGGACCTGTCTGGAGTCCAACACGTGAATGGGGAAACAACGGGCGTCGCGCTGATCGCGGTGTCTGCCGATGGCGAGAACCAGATAGTGGTCTGCCCCGGCGCGAATGCCGTGTTGCGCCCTGCTGATGTCGAATTCGTCGAGATTGAACACATGATGGGGGTTCTGGAAGTCAGCGCAGAGACGTTGCTTGCAGCAGCGCGCAAGGCCACCGGATTCGTAAGCTTGAACCTTGCTCCGGCCATGGTCGTGCCCGACGCATTGCTAGCTGAAGCGGACCTGATCAGCGTGAACGAGACCGAAGCGGCCTTTTATGGCGGGGCGTTACACCAGTTGGATGCGTATGTTGCGATCTCGCTTGGCGGTGACGGGGCAACGCTCTGGAAAGATGGCAAGCAGATCGCTCAGGCGTTACCCCCGAAAGTGAACGTGGTCGACACGGTCGGAGCCGGGGACACGTTCACCGCGGCGCTGACCGTGGCCCTGATCGAGGGCCAGTCTCCTCAGAAGGCGCTGGAGTTCGCGGTGGCTGCGGGCGCTGTTGCGTGTACGAAGCCCGGCGCGCAGCCGAGTTTGCCGAAGCGTGTCGATCTCGATCCATATCTCTGATTGGCGGGCGCAGGCGTCTTCATGCAATTGACGCATGGCCGCGCTAGGGCTTTCTGGAATTAGGTTTTGATGGTTGGAGGTTTCCCCATGTTTCGATTGATTGCCAGCGCGCTCGCGGTGACGGCGCTCGCCCTTCCGGCCTCAGCCTGGGGCAAGACCGGCCACCGCATCGTGGGGGAGGTCGCGACGACCTATCTTAGCGAACCCGCTGCAACAGCTATCGAAGACATTCTCGGACCCGAAGGTCTTGCCGAAGCATCCGACTGGCCAGACTATATGCGTTCCAATCCAGACTCCTTCTGGCGCTCGGAAGCCAATCCCTGGCATTATGTCACGATCCCTGAAGGGCAGACCTATGCGGATGTGACACCGCCCGCGAACGGAGACGCCATCACGGCGCTTGCAAGTTTTCGGGCCACCGTGCTCGATCCTGCCGCGTCTCTTGAGGAGCGCCAACTGGCGCTTCGGTTCATTGTGCACCTTGTCGGGGACCTCCAGCAGCCGCTCCATGCCGGCAACGGGACCGACCGGGGCGGGAACTGGGTCGATGTCGTCTTCTTCGAGGAAATGTCGAATTTGCACGAGGTCTGGGACGAGAAGCTCATTCAGTATGAAGAGCTCTCCTACACCGAATGGGCCAATTGGCTGGTTCAGAAAATCACGCCGGCTGACCTGGGCGAGTGGGGCGCGGCCACGCCCGGACAATGGGCCGATGAGAGCGCCGCCATTCGCGACACGATCTATCCGGAATCGGAAATCCTGTCCTACGACTACGCCTATATGGCGCGGCCAATCCTGAACCAGCAGATGAGCAAGGGCGGTGTGCGCCTTGCGGCCTATCTGAACGCGATGTTCGAGCCGGTCCCGGAGACCGAATAGGGGTCAGGCGCTCGCGCGATTGATGCGGCGGCGCTGGACACTGGACGGGATGTTGAGGCTTTCGCGATACTTCGCGACGGTGCGGCGGGCGATATCCACGCCATAGCCTGTCAGAATTTCGACGATCTGGTCGTCCGACAGCACATCATCAGGCTTCTCGTTCTCAATGAGATTCTTGATCCGATGGCGGACTGCCTCGGCTGAATGTGCTTCGCCGCCACCTGTTGCAGGGATTGAGGCGGAGAAGAAGTATTTCAGTTCAAACAGGCCGCGTGGGGTCGACATGTACTTGTTCGTCGTCACGCGACTGACCGTGGATTCATGCATCTCGATCGCGTCTGCGACCTGCTTCAGATTCAACGGTCGCAAATGTGCGACGCCATGCGCGAAGAACGCGTCCTGCTGGCGGACGATTTCACTGGCGACTTTCAGGATGGTGCGGGCGCGCTGGTCTAGCGACTTGATCAGCCATGTGGCCGATGCGGCGCATTCGGAGATGAATTCCTTTTCCTTGTCGCGCATCGGCAAGGCCGTCACTTCGGCATAATAGGCCTTGTCCATCAGGACACGCGGAAGGTTTTCCGAATTCAGCTCAACGGCAAACATGCCGTTGGGCATTTCGCGCACATAAACGTCTGGTGTCACCGCGACCGATGCATCGCCGGCAAAGCTGGAACCCGGCTTCGGTGACAGCTGGCGCAGCTCCGTCATCATGTCGAGCAGATCTTCCTTGTCGACACCGCAGATATCCGCAAGGCCTTTCAGGTCATGCTTGGCAACGAGTTGGAGATTCTTGACCATGGCTTCCATGGCCGGATCATATCGACCCCGCTCCTTCAGTTGCAGGCCCAGGCATTCCGGTATCGAGCGCGCCATGACGCCCGTCGGATCAAAGCCCTGGCATACACCCAATACGGCCTCGACATTCGCGATGTCAGCGCCGAGCGCCGTGGCGACTTCCTCCAGATCGGCGCGCAGATATCCCGTATCGTCGGTTTCGTCGATCAGGCGGGCCGCGATCAGTCGATCGGCCGCTGAAAGGCCAGCCAGGTTCAGCTGCGTGTGCAAATGTTCGTGAAGGGATATTTCGGAGCTTATATTTGCGGTATAATCGAAGTCCTCCCCGGATCCGCCGCCGCTGCTGGCGGTGGACCAGTCCGTCGTTGCCGATGGTCCGGAATTTCCGGCTGGCATCGCCGCATCTGAACCTGTGCCCGGTTCATAGACGTCTTCACCCGGTGCATCGAGTTGCTCGCGGGCCGCGCCGAGGCCAGATGTGTCATCCAGCGAAAGTTGTTCGCGATTTTCCGTTCTCGGGGCGTCGCTTTCCGCGGCACCCTCTTCTTCGGCCTTGTTGAGCAGGGGATTGCGTTCAATCTCCGCTTCGACGAATTCCGACAGTTCGTGGTTTGACAGTTGCAACAGCTTGATCGCCTGCTGAAGCTGTGGCGTCATTACCAGGGATTGACCCTGGCGCATGTCGAGTGACTGTTTCATTCCCAAGCCCGCGCCTTTTTCCTAAGCGGCGAACTGCTCACCCAGATAGACCCTGCGTACATCCTCGTTGGTGAGCACGTCTTGCGGCGTCCCATCAAACAGGACTTCACCTTCATACATTACATAGGCCTTGTCGACGATCTGCAAGGTTTCGCGCACTTGGTGGTCCGTGATCAGAACACCCAGGCCGCGCTGCTTGAGATAGCGGACAAGATCGGAAATGTCGGAAATGGCGAGCGGGTCGATACCGGTGAACGGTTCATCCAGTAGCATGAAGCTTGGACGCGATGCGAGCGCACGGGCAATTTCCACCCGGCGGCGTTCGCCCCCGGATAGCGACGTGGCTGCCTGGCCACGAAGATGTTCCACATGCAATTCGCTGAGCAGGCTATCGACCTGTGCCATACGCTTTGCCCGGTCTTTTTCGACCAGTTCCGCGACGGCCATCACATTTTCTTCCACCGTCATGCCCCGAAAGATCGAGGCTTCCTGTGGAAGATAGCCCACGCCAAGGCGCGCGCGCTGGTACATGGGTAAACGGGTCACGTCTTCGCCATCGATGGAAATCGATCCGGAATCCGCGCCGATCAGGCCCATGATCATGTAAAAGCAGGTCGTCTTGCCGGCCCCATTGGGTCCAAGCAGGCCGACAATTTCCCCACGTTGAAGGCTCAGAGACACATCCCGCACGACCTGTCGCTTGCCAAAAGACTTGGCAATGCTGTTTACGACAAGGCCTTCGGCCGAATCCGTCATCTTTTCTGAATTCCCTCAATCTACTGGGATATTGCCACCCGGAAACAGGCTTAACCTTACATACTTAAGATCGGCTTCACGTGCGCGCCAAAATTTTTTCAGTTTCCTGACTGATTGTCCGGATCAATCACCATTCGGGTGCGTCCGTCACCTCCGTCCAGCGTTGTCCGGCGATTGCCGATCTCGACCCGTAATACGGCGCCTTCGGCCACGTCGCGCTCGCGCAACAGGGCCACATTCCCGGTCATGGTAATGATATCGCTGGCCGCATCATATACGCCGCGATCGCCCTTGGCCTTCATATCTGCTGTGATGTAGAAGACATTGCCCTCGGCGATCATTGTCTTGACCTGGCCGAAACCGCCGCCGACGCTGGTGGATTGCGTCGTGCCAGCCGACTTTTCCGCAAAGATCATGGTCACCGTATCCGCGCGCAAGCGGGCATCGCCCTGCTGGATATCGACATTGCCGATCAGCAGCACCTTGCGCTCGCGCTCCAGACTCTCGGTACGTTCCGAATTGATGTAGATCGGGCCGCCTTCAGAAGAGATCTGCGCGGCGGCCGGCATTGCGAAGGCTGCCAGAGCGGTCAGCGAAACAAGAATTCTATTGAGAGCCATCTGTCTCACCTTCAATCGTTTCATTTGTGTCTTCCGGGGCAGGGTAGAGCACCGTTTTGACATTGCCTTTGCAGATGACGCGGTTGCCATCTTCCAGAACTTCATACGAGTCACAGCTGATATCGCCAAGAGGCCCTCTGCCTTGCAATGGCGAAAGACCTTCGACGCGCCCCTCATCGACGAACACGCGCGCGCCAGATGTCATGAAGGTGAATCCATTGGCATCCGCGATGCGGACATCCTCATACAGTTCCAGAATTCCGGCATCACGGTCATACATCCCCGATGGTGCGCGGATTTCGCTTCCAGTCTGGTCCAACAGAACAGGATTGACGAGATCGACCAGTGTACCGGTGGTTTGGCGCCGTCGCGCCGCATCTGCCGTGATGTTGAAGCTCTGCCCGACCGAATCCCGACCTGAAAAACGCGGATTGAGCATGGTGACGGTTTCACCCTGCGCCACCTGGACAGGTGTCGCATCCTTCGCGATAGCGCTGCGCACAATATATCCAAGAAACAAGCCAATCGAGATGGCCGCGCAAGCCGAAAAGGCGAGGCGTAACAGGCGCACGCCTTGAGACCGCTTGCGGGCCTGGTCCAGCGTCAATTGGCGCCGCGGAGCCCATAATGATGCCGGATCGTGATGCTTGACGGCGTCCATGGATACGCGGTTGCCTGTTTTCTTAACTACAGTAATCGTTTAGCGGCCCATGCTCCGAAACAAAAGCGGCGAAGGCATGACGACTATGTCAGCTATGCGCAAAAATGTCGGTTTCTGCCCAGCCGGACAAGTCGAGCGTCGCGCGAATTGGCAGGAATGCAAAACAGGCCTCGGCCAGTTCCAGCCGGCCTTCGCGCTTCAGCATGGCTTCCAGCCCGTCCTTGATCTTGTGCAGGTAAAGCACGTCAGAGGCGGCATACTGGAGTTGCGCGTCGGTCAGTTCGGCTGAGCCCCAGTCTGAGCTTTGCTGGGCCTTGGACATGTCAGCGCCTGCGATTTCGCGTGCGACGTCCTTCAGGCCATGGCGATCCGTATAGGTACGCGCCAGCTTCGAGGCGATCTTGGTGCACCAGATCGGCGCGCAATCGATGCCCATCCAGCGTTTCATCATCGATACGTCAAACCGCGCGAAATGGAACAGTTTGAGCACTTTCGGGTCGGTCAGGACTTTTTTGAGGTTCGGGCAGTTATAGTCCCGGTCCAGCTGTACCAGGTGGGCCGTGCCATCCCCGGACGAAAGTTGGACGAGCGTGAGATTGTCGCGCAACAGGTTCAGGCCCATTGCCTCGGTATCCACCGCCACAACAGGGCCAAAGTCGATACCAGCGGGCAGGTCGCCCTTGTGAAGAGTAATGCCGTTCATGCCGAGGCTCTAGCACTTCAGGCGTTAAGGGCAAGTATCTCCGCGCTCCGGTAACAATCGGCTCACACTTAGCTGCGGGTTTTCTTCAGCGCGACGAGGGCTGCGTCCAGAGCTGAGAGAAAGCGCGACCTATCCGACTTGGAGAAGGGGGCTGGTCCGCGGGCGATGCCGTCGCCGAGGCCTGCACGAAGATCGGAATGAATTGCGCGCACGGCCACGGCATTGCCAATTGAGGCATCCGTGAAGGGCTTTCCATTCGGGGAAATGACGGCTGCGCCCGCCTTCAGGGCGCGGTCGGCCAGCAGGATGTCCGCTGTGATGACGACTGACTCTGGTGTGGAAGCTTCCGCAATCCAGTCATCGGCCGCATCGAAGCCATCTGACACGATTTTGCGGCTGACCAATCTGTGCTCGGGAATGCGGATATAGGAATTGGCAACGATCACCACAGGCGTGTCATGGCGTAGTGCAACCTTGTATATCTCGTCCTTGACGGGACACGCATCTGCATCGACGAGAATTTGTGGCGGGGGCGGCTGGGTGTCAGACATGCGAGACTACAGCTTGTGCACCAGTCGGGGCAGCAAACGTCCTGGAATAGAGCCAGACTCGGCTTCTCCGGCCGGCTCTGCTCCCATATGGACATAGAAGGGCGCCGCATCCGGATCGGCCTCGATGACCATCTCCTTTGCTCCGGAGCCCTGTGCATACCGGCACGCCCAGACATACAGCATCTTTCCGGTGCCTTCGCCGAGCCGGACCGGCTCGACAAACAGTTTGTCCAGATAGCTCGATCCGGTTTCATCAAAAGATAGTTGAGCTACCCCTGCCACACCGCGCAAATCCTCCGCCACAATGATGACGTCCGATTCCAGGTCGTCCTCGGTCAGCGTGAGTTCGTCTTTGAATGCGTCCAGCATGGCTTCGTCATAGTCCCACACCGCCTTTGATCGCAGGCACAGGTCCGACAAGTATGGCAATTCATCCAGGCGTGGCGGTCTCAAGATCATTGGCAAGTCTTCCCGCCCGCAGGCACTGACGCAAGGCAAGGGCTTGCAGGCCTCGCCATTCCCCCTTCTTTTATCGGCAAAATGGAGGAAGTCACATGGCAACAGCACCCGTCCAAACCCGCATCACCGAAATGCTGGGAATCGAGAAGCCCGTCATTCAGGCGGCGATGGGCTGGATCGCTCGCGCGCCACTCTCCTCGGCCTTCTCGAATGCTGGTGGCATGGGCATCATCGAGACGTCTTCTGGCGAGTTGGATGTGATCCGCGAGGAAATCCTCAAGATGCACGACCTGACGGACAAACCGTTCGGTGTGAATGTTGCCCAGGCCTTCGTGCGTGACCCGAACATTGTCGACTTCATCATCGATCAGGGCATCAAGTTCGTCACAACATCTGCGGGCGATCCGATGAAGTATACGTCGATGCTGAAGGAGGCAGGCCTCACCGTGTTCCATGTCGTCCCATCGCTTCAGGGCGCGCTAAGGGCGATTGAAGCTGGCGTGGATGGGCTGATTGTCGAAGGCGGGGAAGGGGGCGGCTTCAAGAACCCGAAAGATGTTGCATCGATGGTTCTCATCCCGCTGGTTTGCGAACATGTGAATGTTCCCGTGGTTGCAGCAGGGGGCATAACCGACGGGCGCAGCATGGCCGCTGCCTTTGCGCTTGGCGCGGAAGGTGTTCTGATGGGTACGCGTATCCTGTCCTCGGAAGAGAGCCCGGTGCACCAGAACTGGAAGGACGCGATCTTTGCTGCGGATGCGACCGACACCGTGTTCCTGAACCGATCAGGTCCGGGGCCGGCACTGCGCGCCTTGAGTACGGAGCGTACAGAGCGCATCCTGAAGGAGGGCGTCGAGAATATTTTTGGAGAATTTGCCGGGACGCAGAAAGTCTATTTCGACGGAGACCTCGAAGCTGGCATTGCCCTTACGGGGCAGGTCGCAGGGCGGATTCACGCGGTCAAGCCCGTCGCTCAAATCCTCGAAGAAACCCTGGCCGAGTATCATGAAGTCGTAGCCCGCCTGCCGAAATAGGCCGCGACGGGTCTGGTTTTTGCCGTGATTTATCGCTAAACGGCATTAACTGACCTGAGAGGATCCCATGACCAGAAAATCATTGCTCGCGGGCAGCGTTGCTGCGCTCGCCCTTGCCGTGTCCGCCTGTGGCGAGAAAGCGGAAACCCCGGAAACGCCCGCTGCAACCGAGGCGACCGCCAGCGAGACCGGGCTGCCGGAGATTGTCGTCAGTGATGAGGAACTCGCAGGCAATCCATTCCGTCAGGAGTGGACGGCCGACTATGGCGTCCCACCCTTCGCCGAAATCGATGATGGGCATTACATGCCGGCGACGAAGAAGGCGATTCTGGAGTTGCGTGCGGACATTGATGCCATCGTCGACAATCCGGACGCGCCGACATTCGAGAACACAATCGTCGCGATTGACGTCGCCGGTGGGTCGCTGAACAAGGTTTTGAATGTTTTCGGCAACATCACAAATACAGATACCAATGACACGCTGAGCGAGCTGGAGGCTGAAATCTGGCCCATGCTGACTCGCGAGATGAACGCGATCAATTTCAATCAGGATCTCTTCGAGCGCGTTAAGACCGTCTACAGCCAGCGTGATCGGCTGGGGCTGGACGAGCAGGATGCGCGGCTGCTGGAACTTGTCCATCGCGAATTCGTCCGCAATGGCGCGGACCTTTCCCCGGAAGTCAAAACCGAGGTCGCCGCGATCAATGAGGAATTGTCGGGCCTGACCACCAAGTTCGGTCGCAATTTGCTCCTGTCGACCAAGGCTTTCAAGATCGAGGTCACTGACGAGGCAGAGCTTGTCGGCCTTTCAGACGATTTCAAAAGCGCCTTGAAAGTCGACGGCGAAGACAAGTGGGTCTTGACCGTTGATCGCTCTGTCTACGAAACCTTCATGACGCAGAGCGAGAACCGCGATCTGCGCGCGAAGATGTTCGATGGCTATCGCCTGCGTGCGTCCGAGGGCGAGTTCGATAATGGCCCGCTCGCGATCAAGATTGCCCAGCTGCGTGCCAAGCGTGCCGAATTGATGGGATACAAGTCCCACGCACACTACCAGTTGGAAACGCGCATGGCCAAGACGCCGCAAGGCGCAGAGGAGTTCCTGCTCCGCGTCTGGGAACCGGGCCTCGAGCGTGCCAAGGAAGAACGCGCGGCCATGCAAGACATGGTAGGCGACGAATTCCAGATTGCCGGACATGATTGGTGGCACTATTCCGAAAAGGTCCGCCAGGATCTCTACGCCTTCGATGACAATGCGTTGAAACCATATTTCGAACTTGGTGCTGTGCGGGACGGGGCGTTCGATGTTGCCTCCAAACTGCTCGGTATCACGATCGAGCCGGTCGAGGTTGACGGCTGGAATCCGGTTGTGACCGCGTATGACGTCAAGGATGCGGAAACCGGTGACCATCTCGGCCTGTTCATGGTCGATATGTATGCCCGCGATTCCAAGCGTGGTGGAGCGTGGATGAGCTCGTTCCGCGACACGTCCAACGTCAATGGCAACAATATTCGCCCGATCATCACCAACAATCTCAATCTGATCACTCCGGCCGAGGGCGAGCCGACCCTCATGCGGTTTGACGAAGTTGAGACGCTGTTCCACGAATTCGGCCACGGTCTGCATGGCTTGCTGACGCAGATCCGTTATTCCACATTCTCCGGTGTTGATGGTCCTCGTGACTATACTGAATTCCCCGCCCAGATCCTCGAGCATTGGGCTGGCGCCCCCGAAGTGCTTTCAACCTATGCAAATCACTACGAAACCGGCGAGCCAATTCCGCTCGAACTGATCGACAAGATGAACGCTGCTGCGACCTTCAATCAGGGGTTCAAGACGACTGAGTTCATCGCTGCGTCGCTGCTGGACTTGCGTTGGCACATGCTGACTTCGGAGGAAGCCGCCGAAATCACCGATGCCCGGGCATTTGAGCAACAAGTGCTGGAGGAATACGGCCTGATCCCGGAGATCGAACCGCGCTATCGCAGCCAGTATTTCAGCCACATCTTCGCGGGTGGGTATTCGGCAGGCTATTACGCCTATCTCTGGTCCGAGATTCTGGATGCCGATGGCTTCACCGCGTTCCGCGATACGGGCGACATCTATGATCCCGAACTGTCGGCGCGGCTGAAGAAATGGGTCTATGAATCTGGCGGTCTGCGCGAAGCAGATGAGCTGTACCGGAATTTCCGTGGCTCCGACCCAACCATTGAACCGCTGTTGAAGCTGCGCGGTTTCTCTGAGCAGCAGCCAAGCGAAGGCTGATCGGCGCTCGGTCGAAATCCAAACAAAAAGCCCGCCGGAAATATTCGGCGGGCTTTTTCATGTCAGTGAAGTCAGGCGTGTCTCAGGCAGATTGTTCGACAGCTTCGCGGCAGACAATCGCTTTGACTTCTTCTTCCGTATTCGCTTCGCGCAAGGCGTCACGTACGGCGCTCTGGCGGAATGTGCGGCTTACCTGGGCCAAGGCCCGCAAATGGTCAGCGCCCGAAGATTTCGGAGCCAGCAGCATGAAAATCAGGTCGCAAGGGCGATCATCAATCGCTTCGAAATCGACGCCGTGGACCAGTCTCAGATAGCCGCCGACAGGTGCGTCGACGCCCTCAAGACGGGCGTGCGGGATGGCAACGCCTTCGCCGACACCGGTCGATCCGAGGCGTTCGCGCTCCATTACGGCATCCTCAATCTCACGCAGGCCAATGCCTGTCGCTTCGGCAAGAGCCTCTGCGAGCGCGTGAATTGCCTGTTTGCGGCTTTTCGCTTCCAAAGATGGTATGATTACCCCGCCCGTGAGCAGGGATGTCAAATCAGTCGCCATGAAGTTACTTTCCGTGTTCCGGACTAGTTCCTCGGGACGTTCGCTGGATCCACCCATCCAATATGACCGTCTGGTCGGCGGTAGACCATATTAAGCCCGTCATGGCCAGCATTTCTGAACATTAGGGCTGGCACTTCCTGCAGTTCGAGCTGCATAACAGCTTCTGAGACACTCATTGTCCGAATTGAGTGCGATGTTTCTGCGACAGTCAGCGGTGTGTCATCCGGCTCTTCATAATGCTCTTCCTCGGCGGCATCGTGACCATTCACCTGGAACACGGCTTCCGGAGCCAGTTCGTTCGGCATTGGAGCCGATGTACCGGCATGATGGTCCTTCAGTCGGCGCTTGTAGCGACGCACCCGCTTTTCCATCTTGTCGAGGCTGTTTTCCAGTGCAGCATAAGGGTCTTCCGCCTTGCCGGTCGATTGGAGGATAATGCCAGAGGGCAGGTGCACGTTGCAGTCAACTTCGACGAAGGGGCCCTGTTGGGACACGAAAACGCGGGCGTCGCCGGTTCGGTTGAAATACTTACTGACTGCCGCCTCCAGTCCGTCTTCGATGCGGCTCCGCAGAGCCTCTCCGAGATCCATATGCTTGCCAGTAATCTGTATCTGCACGGGCGGTCTCCTTTGTTTTTTCAGGATTCAAGTATGGCGCAGAATTGCCGATGAGGCGAATCGAATTCCTCATTTTCCTGACTTGGGAAGGGGAAGAACCGGCCTCAAGAGCCGAGCGATACATTGCGTGTGAAATATGTATTCTGGCGTCGCCACACTAGGATGCGCCTGCAACGCCCTGCGTGCAGTCTGGCGTCAAAAATTACATGGTTACAATGACCTATGAGGAGTACAGTCAGGGTAACCTGATTTACATCTTCGCGTAGTTACCTGAATTAATATCTCTCCATCAAGGATGAACTCAAGGCATGTCGACCGGTGAGCCCGAGGAACCGAATAAACCGGCAGTCATGCTGGTTGAAAGTGATGCCATGTTCCGGGCCACGTTCGAGCATGCCAGCGTGGGGATCGCGCATGTGGGCCCTCAGGGACAATGGCTGAACGTCAATCGGCGCGTCTCCGAAATTGTGGGCTATCCGCGCGACGAATTGCTCAAGATCACGTTTCAGGACATCACTCACCCGGATGATCTGAATCTGGATGTCGGGCTCCTCAACGAGGTGCTTGAGGGCAGGCGCGAGACCTATCGGATCGAAAAACGTTATTACCACAAGTCCGGCCGGATTGTCTGGGTCCTGCTTTCGGTCAGTTGCATTCGCAATCCGGATGGCACGGTCGCCTATTTCATTTCGATCCTTCAGGACATAACAGAAAAGAAGCGCATCAGCCGGGCACTAACAGACAGCGAAACCCGGTTCCGCATCGTGCAGGAGACCAACCCGGACGGATTCATGATCCTGCGAAGTCAGCGCGCTGTTTCCGGTGAGATCGAGGATTTCGTCTGGGAGTTCGTCAATCCCGCAGCAGAACAGCTGACGGCGCGCTCGGCGAATGTCCTGATCGGCAAGCGGCTATCGAAAGTCATGCCCGAGGCCTTTGGAAGAGGTCTGTTCAACGTCTTTTGCAACACGGTAGAGACCGGAACGCCTTGGCGGCGAGAGCTCTACTATCCAGACAATGGCGTTCCGCGCTGGTTCCGCTTCACGGTCGCTCGGGTCGGGGACGGCTTCGCTGTGTCATTTCAGGATGTCACCGCGCGCAAGCAGGCCGAACTCCAGTTGCATGCAAGCCAGCAACGCCAGCGCACCATTCTCGATGGCATTGTTTCGATGATCGGGCTTACCACACCCAGTGGAATCCTGCTGGAAATCAACGAAGCCTCCCTTCGACTAACCGGGGCGGCGAGCCAGGACCTTGTCGGGAAGCCTATCTGGCAGCATCCGGCATGGTCTCACACGCGCGCGATGCAGGATCGCCTGATCTCGGCCTTTGCCAAGGCAGAAGCGGGACGACGTATGCGGTTCGATGCTGAAATCCGGGATTCTCGAGGCTTGCTGATACCGGTGGACGTGCAATTGGCGCCCATTTTCGACGAATCCGGCCAGGTGACAGACATTGTCATGTCCGCAGTGGATATCTCGGAACGCAAGCGGGCCGAAGCACATCGCGAAATGTTGCTCAGTGAACTGAATCACCGGGTCAAGAATTCGCTGGCGACCATTCAGGCCATCGCCGCCCACACGCTGCGGGAGGCGACAGACTTTGAAGGCTTTCGCCAATCATTCACCGGGCGCCTGCGCGCCATCGCGGCCAGCCATGACCTGCTTGTATCCACGACGCAGGACTCATCGGATATTTCTCGTCTCATCCGGGATCAGGTTCTTGGCTATGCGCCCGCTGATGGCACGCGGCTGGAAATGACGGGGCCGCCGCTTGTGCTGGGGCCGCAAGGGTCACACGCTTTCGGATTGATCCTGCACGAACTGGCCACGAACGCGTCCAAGTATGGTGCGTTTTCGAACGATAGCGGACGGCTCAGCATCAGCTGGTTCATAGAAGAGACGGAGGATGACCCTGACGTGATCATCGACTGGGTCGAAACAGACGGTCCGCCGGTGGTGCCTCCCAGCCGAAAAGGCTTTGGCAGTGTGCTTATCGAACAGAGTCTGTCACACGCTCTTGGCGGGAAATCGAACTTAACCTTTGACCCGAAAGGATTAAAAGCTCAATTTCGCTTTCCAGCTAGAAGGTAGGGGGACTATGCCGAAGATATTACTGTTGGAAGACGACTTCCTGATCGCATTTGATATGAAGACGCAACTGGAAGATGCAGGCATGGAAGTGGTGGGGCCTGTTGCGAGCAATGAGGACGCCAAAGCGCTCATCGAGCCGGGGTCAATCCATGCGGCTGTGCTCGATATGGATCTCGGAGGGGTTGCCTCGTTTCCTACGGCGCATCGCCTGAAGGAATTCGGAATTCCGTTCGTGTTTGTCACCGGCAATAACGAAGCCGACTTGCAGGACGGGCTTGCCGACAGTCCGATCCATACAAAGCCTGTGCATTACCCGCGGCTGATCGAACAGTTGAAGGGTTTCGCAAGTTTAGACTGAAGCGAGGCCTACATGGCCCTCACAGGTCCTTTGATGGGGGTGCCAGCCTCAGGATCGGCCGGCTTACCGGCATTGCGCCCATAGTCATGCTTTTTCAGAAGACCCCGGAATTGATGATAGGAGAGTCCCAGCAAATCTGCGGCGCGGCCCTGATGGCCTTGTGACAGGCTGAGGGCTTCGTCAATCAACTGCATCTCGAAAGCGGCGACCTGCGCGCTGAAATCCGCGGCGATCTCTGGATTGTCGCGAATGCGTACCGGGTCGGCCTGAAGCGTCTCGGAGTGACCTGTCTTGCCGGAGCCAGTCGGGCGCCAGGGAGAATCGAATGGGTCGAGTACGGCCGGATCGAACAAGACCGGTTCGTCCGGTGCCATCAGCATGGCGCGATGTGCGAGCCTTTGCGCGAAATTGCGCAGTTCACGTACATTGCCGGGCCAGTCATGAGCTTCGATAGCGGCAATGGTCGAGGGGGCAAAACCGGGGAAATCCTGCGCCATTTCAATTGCCATACGCCGAGCGAAATGGTCGGCCAGCAGGCTGGCATCACCGGGCCGGGCCCTCAGCGGCGGCAGGGTAATGACGTCAAAAGCAAGTCGGTCCAGAAGATCGGCGCGGAATTCGCCTGCCTCCACCATGCCCGGCAGGTCGGCGTTTGTGGCGGCCACTATGCGAACATCCGTTGAGAGTACTTTTGAACCGCCCACCCGCTGGAATTCGCCATACTCGACAACACGCAGCAATTTTTCCTGAACCTGCGCGCTGGCGGTGGCTATTTCGTCGAGGAAGATCGTACCGCCATCGGCCAGTTCAAACCGGCCTCGCCGCATTTCGGTCGCGCCGGTAAAGGCCCCGCGCTCATGCCCGAACAGTTCAGAATCCAGCAGGGTCTCCGACAGTGCGGCGCAATTGACTTTTACGAATGGACCATCCCAGCGCTTCGACAGGAAATGAAGGCGTTCGCCGATCAGCTCTTTGCCTGTGCCTCGCTCCCCGATGACAAGAATGGAGCGATCCAGCGGGGCGACACGGGAAACATGCTCCTGCGCGCTCAGCCAGGCGGGCGCCTGCCCCAATAATTGCGTATTTTGATCAACCATTTAGTCAAAATAGCAAAAATTAGAGGCAAAATATATAAAAAAATTGGCTAAATACACCAAATTATAAAAATCAAATAGTCCGAAATACCTAAAAATGCCAAATAAAACAAAGATCTATAAAATTAATTTTGAACTGGCACGGTCCTTGAAGTGACAGAAGGGCTCGGAGCGACAGGGCGTTGCTCACAAACACAAGAAGGACAAACTGAAAATGGAAGATCGCTACAACACTTCGGAAGCCCGCTCGGATGCTGGCCGTTTCGGTCGGTGGCTCGCGACGCGCCCGGCGGAAAGCTGGATGTTCTTCGTCGTCGGCATCTTCTTCGGCGGTTTGTTCTTCTAATCCTCCCCCCACTCACGAAAGGACACCAAAATGGGCTTGTTCTCCCGACTCGGTGACATCATCAATTCCAACATCAACGCGATGCTCGACAGCGCCGAAAATCCTGAAAAGATTGCCCGGCTCATCATCCAGGAAATGGAAGATACGCTGGTTGAGGTTCGCACCGCCGCGGCCCGCGCCATGGCAGACAAAAAGGAAATGGAACGCGAAATCGTCCATTTCACGCAGACCCGCGACGAATGGGCTGCAAAGGCTGAACTGGCCATCGACAAGGGTCGTGAAGACCTGGCCCGTGGCGCTCTGACCGCCAAGCAGAAAGCTGATGGCGAAATCGAACGCCGCAAGCTGGCAATGGACGCGGCAGAAGAAGCCTTCGAGAAGCGCCAGGACGATCTGGCCAAGCTTCAAGCCAAACTTGACGAAGCGAAGGCAAAGCATCGGGCACTGATGATGCGCCGCGAAGCGGCCGAGCAGCGCATTCGCATTCGCAGCCAGGTCTATGACGGCAAAGTGGATGATGCGCTGGCGCGCTACAGCAATATCGAGCGCAAGGTCGACGAAATGGAAGCCTATGCTGACACGATCAAGGGCCGTGAACCGACCCTCGAAGCCGAATTCGCCGCGCTGGAGCGTGACGAGAGCGTCGAGAAGGAACTCGAAGCCCTGAAAGCGAAGCGCGCCAAGTCATCGGCGAAGTCTTCCAGCAAGAAATCGGAGGACTAATCGATGTTGTTTTCACTCGCTTGCCTCACCGGCTTCATGACGTTGGTCTGCGCTCCGGGCCTCATCGCCCAGGCGCGCGCCAACCGGCAGCCATCTGCTGACGAGGCCGCCTGATGGATGAGTTTATTCCAATCATAGCGATCGTCTCGCTGTTCATCGTCCTCCCGGGCATGATCTTCCACTACATTACCCTGTGGCGGAAGCAGAAAACCCTGATGCCCGACGATGAGCGCATGATGGAGGATCTCTGGCGCTCGGCCAAGGCGATGGAACGCCGGATCGAGACGCTCGAATCTCTCCTTGAGCAGAGCGAAGCGGACAGCCCCCGCAGGCCGCCTCGTTCTTCCCGCCCCACTTTTGACGACTAAGGACCCAGACATATGTCCCGCCAATCCCGTGCCTACCGTGATACAGCCCCAGAAGGCGACCAGTACGGCTCCCCGAATCCGAAGCGCTATTACCGCTCGCGTCATGACAAGGTCATTGCCGGCGTCTGTGGCGGCCTTGCCGAACGCTTTGGTTGGGAACCCATCCTGGTGCGCCTGCTGGCCGTGCTCGCCTTTTTCTTTGTCGCCGGACCGATCGCCCTGATTGCCTATATCGTCGTCTGGATGATCACGCCGCGGACACCTTTGGGCGGTCGTACCATATCACCGGAAGAAGATGTTTTCTGGCGCAACGTGAACGACCGCCCCAGAGCCACTTTCGGGAACCTGAAATACACTTTCATGGATCTCGATGAACGCCTCAGGGATATCGAACGCAAGGTCACATCTGACGAGTGGCGACTGCGCAAGGAATTCCGCGACCTGGAGCGTGGCAACTAGACCGCGCCCATTCACCCTAACCATCCGACAAGAAGGACCGGAAAAATGCGTAAGGGGACGCTACTGACGAATAACTGGCTGCTCGGAGGGATCTCCATCCTCATCCTGATGATGGTACTCTTTCTCTCCAGCCTCCAGGGACAGACAGCACTGGAGTTCGGCGGGCTTCAGATGACGTTTGCGCCGCATGAAGAGGGGGGCGTTCGCCTCAGCATCGCCCGCTCTTTTGGTGAGTCAGACTTCACCGCGCTTTAAAGCGCGAACAATCAGGCGCACGGGGCTGACCGCCTCGAGCGCCGCCACTTCGGCGGGGGAGGGCCCGCCAAGGCACATGGCCGCCAGCACCCGGCCGGCCCAGGGGCCCCAGGTAAAGCCGCGCGCGCCAAAACCGTTCACCATGAATATGCCCGGCAACACGGGGGCGTCCGCATCGACAGGGCGCCCTTTTCGCATGCCGGAAAATGTCTCCAGCGCTGCAGAGTAATCGGGCACGGCACCGACCAGGGGTAATCGATCAGCGGTGGTCGCACGAATGGCAGCACGAGACTGAACGGGCAGCGACGTTGCGCTTCGTTGCCACCATGGAGACAATTGTCGCAATGCGTCGGCATTGGTGGCGCGGGCAGCGGCGGACGTTGCAGCCGGTACACCATCTTCGATTTTTTCAAAGGTAGCGCCCCAGAGCCTCTGATCTTCCAATGCCAGTGCGTAGTGCCCGCTCGCCATTGCCTCTGCTTGAACGGGTGTGGCGTCCGCGACGCTCTCGACCTGACCCAATCGGCCTTCCAGCCCGACCCAGCCAAGTTGCCGGTTCGTCTCCATGGCGGTGGCGAGGACAATGATGTCGAACACCTCGGCATTCACCAAGCGATCCTGTAGCGAAATCTCGACCGTCCCGGTCCGGACCCGAACATTGTCGAGCAATCCGGAAATGATCCGCGCAGGCTCAAGGACCAGTGCGCGCTTGTGGAGCAGGCCGCCGCCCGAAATGGCTTCAAGGTCTTCCAAAGGCAGAGGCGGGTCCGCAAGCAATTTCGCGAACCGGGTCTGCTCGGCCTTGTCCTTTGGCATTTGGCGTACGGTGGTTTCGTGTGCGCCTTCCATGCCTGAATAGGCGCGGCGGGCGGCAAGATAAGCGTCGATCAGCAAGCGGGCTTGCGCCGTGTCGCCCGCATCGAGCCGAGGCATCATAAGGGCCAGCGGATTGCCACTTGCGCCGCTTGCGGGGCCAACTGGATCATACACAGTCACATCTGCGCCGCGCTCTGTCAGGGCGTAAGCCGCGCTCGCCCCGGCAATTCCTGCGCCCAGAATGGCGATCTTTTGGCGAGGGCCACTATGCGCGCGCAGGCCGTAAATGTCCGGCTTGGCGGGAGAGGCAAGTGCCAACCTTGCTTCCAGTCGCTGCCGCTTGCGGCCGTGTCCCGGTGCTTTGACGACATCGAAGCCGACCTCTGTCAGTCCGCGCCGAACTGTGCCTGCCACGGTGAACGTGCCGATGCTCGCGCCGGGCTTGGAGCGCTCTGCAATCAGTCCGTAAAGATTAGCTGACCACATGGCTTCATTCTTTGCCGGGCTGAATCCGTCGAGAAACCAGGCATCGGCCATGAACTGGCTCTGGGGCAGCGTGTCGTGAATATCGCCGAGATGAAGCGTGAGAGTGACGCCGATATCAGGCCAGACGAGGTGGTGTACACAGCGCACAGGCCCTGGCCAATCGGCGAGCAGTCGCGCTGCCAAGCATGCCAGTTCGGGCCACGCGCCCAACGCGCGCGCCGCATCGTCCTCAGTCAGGGGAAAGCCTTCGAAGCTGACAAAGTGGAGCCATGCATCCGGGGTTGGTCGGTGCGCTTGCCACAGTTCGCACAAGGCGAGGAAGTTCAATCCTGTGCCAAATCCGGTTTCGGCTACCGTAAATTCGGTCTTGCCTGCCCAAGCTTCCGGAAGACCGCAGCCCTGCAGGAAAACCGCGCGGGTTTCAGCCAGTCCATCCCCCGCCGTGAAGTACACGTCCCCCGCCTCGCGGGCGACGGGCGTGCCGTCGTCCTTCCAGTCAATCATGGGATGCGTGAGCAAGCGGGCCATGCGAGACGGGTTAGCCGGGCCATATCGTTTTGAACAGTCCTCCGCGGCTGCATGCTTTCTGACACCGAATTAATCGGATCGCTCTTGTCCGTCGCGCGTTGAATGAGTGACCGCGATCATGCGGCCGACACAAACAAACTGAAGGAGACCCAAATGGACAAGGAACATCTCAAGGGCGGTGCCAAGGAAGCTGAAGGCGAAGTCAAGGAAACTGTCGGTGAAATGACAGACAACAAGAAGATGCAAGCCGAAGGCAAAATGGACAAGGCCGAAGGCGAAGCTCGCAAGACAGCGGGTGACGTAAAGGACGCCGTCAACAAATAGGCGACCCCCTGAACCACTGTGAAAGCCGCTCCTCCGGGGGCGGCTTTTCCTTGCGTGCTGCCGGATGGCGCGCCACATAGGGGCTCTCAGCAGAAGGCATACACTCATGAGCGAGTTTGAGATCAAGCGCGAAGACGGAGAGACCGGCGGGCGCTATGTCACCCTGGTCAACGGCCACGAGGCCGAGATGACCTATTCGAAGGCGGGTACGGAGCGGATCATCATCGACCATACCGGCGTTCCGAAAGCGCTCGGCGGCATGGGTGTCGGCGTAGCCCTGGTCAAACGCGCAGTCGAGGATGCGCGCCGGGACGGAATCAAGATCATTCCGCTGTGCCCTTTCGCGAAGGCGCAAGTTCAAAAACATGCAGAATGGCAGGATGTACTGGCATGACCACGATACCCATCACCCATGATGAAAATCATATGCGCTACAGCTATTTCGAGAACGGGCTGGAAGCATATCTCACCTATGAGCGTCCGCGGACCGGGCTGCGCCATATCACGCACACGATCGTGCCGGGAGAACTGGGTGGACGCGGCCTTGGCAAAAATCTGGTGACGCGTGTGATGAATGACATCATTGCTGCGGGTGAGACGGTTTCTTCGTCTTGCTGGTTTGCAACGGCACTTATCGAAAAGACGCCGGAATGGGCTGCCCTGAGGGGATGACCAAGCCTTTCTGGAAAACCACGCCACTGGCTCAGATGTCATCGCAGGAATGGGAATCCCTCTGCGACGGCTGTGGCAAATGCTGCCTGCTCAAACTGGAAGATGAAGATACCGGTGAGATCGCTTACACGCGACTCCATTGCCGCCTGTTTGACGGGGATAACTGTCAGTGTGCCGACTACAAAAATCGCAAGAAGATCGTCGAAGACTGCGTGATTCTTACTCCGAAGAAGGTCGAGGAAATCCGCTGGATGCCAAAGACCTGCACCTATCGCCTGATCCATGAGGGCAAGGAGCTGCCGGACTGGCACTATCTCGTGTGTGGTGACCGCAACCGCATCCACGAAGAGGGGCATTCGATCCGGGGGCGCACCGTATCCGAGGACACGGTCTTCGATGAGGACACAGAAGACTGGATTGTCGACTGGGAAGGCAATGAGCCCTAGACGCCGACCACTTCACTATTGGTCGCCTCGGTCTTCAGCCATTTGATGAAGTTGCGTACATCTGGCGTCAGGTGACGGCCTTTCGGATAGACGATCCAGTACCCGAAATCGATCAGGTGGGAGCCATCCGCGAAGGGTGCGACCAGCCGACCAGAGGCGAGATCCGCTGCTGCAATCGCGCGTTTGGCAAGCGCCACGCCGCGTCCGGCGGCAGCCGCCTCGATCACGAGGATCGCCTGGTTGAAACGTGGGCCGCGTGAGCCATCAACATCTTTCACATTCCGTGCACGCAGCCAGCTGGCCCAGTCGGGGCAGGACGGGTCATTCTCGTTGCTCTCATCATGGATCAGTGTGTGATGCCGCAAATCCGAGGGCTTGCGGATCGCGTCGGATCCTTCCAGCAGGGCAGGGGAACAGACCGGCAAGACAGTCTCGTCCATCAGCTTTTCAGATTTCAGGCCGTCATAATTGCCCCGGCCATAGCGGATTGCGAAATCGGCATCGGCCGTGGTGAAATCGGTCAGGCCCATATCGGCCGAGATCCAGGCCTCGGTCTCCTCATGTTCCCGGTGGAAGCCATCAAGGCGGGGCGCCAGCCATTTCGCGGCGAAGGACGGCGCAGATGACACCATGACCCGGCCTTTGCGCGCTGGAGCCTGCATGATCCGCCCGGCTTCAGAAATTCTCTCGAATGCATCGCGCACCAGCGGCAGGCTGGCCTGGGCGGCATCTGTCAGCAAAACTGAACGGCCCGTTCGCTTGAACAGGGGCGTGCCGGCATATTCTTCCAGCTGCCTTATCTGTTGTGAAATCGCGCCGGGCGTGACATTCAGCTCTTCGGCAGCCTGTGTAAAAGACAGGCGCCGCGCGGCGGCCTCAAAGGCTCTCAGCGCGTTCAATGGGGGAAGTCGGTCGGATGGGTCTGACATGGATAGTTTCTCTAAAGGATCGCTGTAGGGGTTCATGCTTGCGTCCGCCGCGTCAAGAGCCATTTTGACACCTGACTGATCAGCTTGCCTAAAAAGAGGTCCGCCCGCATGCGCCAATTTCCGGCTTTCTTCAACATGGATGACGCGCGCGTCGTCGTGTTCGGCGGTGGTGAGGAAGCGCGCCGCAAGGTGCGCCTGCTCGCCAAAACACCGGCGCATATCACTGTGATTATTGGAAAAGACATCGATTCCGGCTTCGCTCAGGAGTTTGCCGGGCGCATAACGATTGCGCCGCAGGACCAAGCTGGCGCCGCGCTCGATGTTGCCCGTTTTGCAATTGTGGCCTGCCGAATTGATGAAAACACAGATCGCGCGATCACTTGGGCGCGCCAATATGGCGTGCCTTTGAATGTCGTCGATCGGCCAGATCTCTGCGATTTTACGGTTCCATCCATCATGGACCGCGGCGAGATTGTTGCTGCCGTGGCCTCGGGCGGCTCTGCGCCTGTACTTGCCAAATCGGTGCGAGCCAAACTTGAAGCGCTTACACCCGCACGCATCGGCGATCTGGCGGAACTGGCCGGACGCATGCGAGAAGAGGTAAAGTCCAAATTGCCGGATGCTGGCGCGCGTCGGAAGTTCTGGGAGAGCGTGCTCAATGGCAAGGCTGCCGAACTTGCCTATGCGGGCGAGTTGGAAGCTGCTGAACAGGCGATGCGCGACGCACTGTCCGGCGGCCGGACGCAAGGCGTGGTCCATCTGGTTGGCGCGGGTCCGGGTGATCCGGAGCTGCTGACCCTGAAGGCGCTGCGCCTGCTGCAGGAAGCCGACATTGTCTATTATGACCGTCTGGTCAGCGACGATATCCTGACGCTCATTCGCCGGGATGCCGACCGCGTGTCTGTCGGCAAGAGCAAGGGCGACCACTCCGTCCCGCAGGATGAAATTCACGAAATGCTGATCCGCTCGGCCCGCGATGGCAAGCGCGTTGTACGCCTGAAGGGCGGCGACCCGTTTATCTTCGGGCGTGGCGGTGAAGAGATGGAAGCGGTGCTGGCCGCAGGCGTCGAAGCCTTCGTGGTGCCGGGTATTACGTCGGCGCTGGGATGCGCGGCGCAGGCAGGTGTACCGCTGACCCATCGCGATCATGCCCAGAGCCTGACCTTCGTCACCGGCCATGCCAAGGCGGGCGGCGTGCCCGATCTCGATTGGGACTCGCTGGCCAAGCCGAACCAGACCGTCACCGTCTTCATGGGCGTCGGCACAGCGGCCGCCATTACTGACAAGTTGATCGAAGCCGGGCGCGCGCCAGACACGCCGGTCGCAGTGATCGAGAACGGCACGCGGCCGAACGAAATTCAGGTTTTCGGTATTCTTGCTGAACTGCCTGACCTGATCACAGACAATGGTATCGAGGGTCCAGCATTGCTCATCATCGGCAAAGTGGCGGGCCTGCCTTTCGCGAGTGGCGCAATCGGCCTTTCAGGCTGCGTCAGCCAGGAGACTTTCGTATGACATCCGTTCGCCCGAAACTTAAGGCGGATACGCCAAAGGCCGTCACCGCATGGGAGACCGCGACCGGCCAGAATGTCTGGATGGCCGCCGACGGCAGCTGGACCCAGGACGTTTCAAAAGTTGCCGCCTTTACAGGCGATGAGGCCGAAGCGCGCCTTGCAGATGCTCAGACGCAGGAGGGGATCGTTACCGATCCCTACTTCATGGAAGTCACTGAGACGGGAGAGATCACGGGCCGTGAGACCCTGCGCGAGACGATCCGCGCCAAGGGACCGACCGTTTCCTATGGAGAGGGCGCATAATGCCCCATCGCGAGATTCAGCGACTCACACTTTACGGCGATTCCATTTCCGGCAATTGCATGAAACCGAAATGGACCGCTGACCTGCTTGGCATCCCATATGATTGGGTAGAGGTCGATATCCTTCAGGGCGGCACCCAGACCGAAGACTTCCTGTCGCTGAACCCGGCGGGTCAGGTGCCGCTGGCGCGCTGGCCGGATGGCCGTGCGTTGCCACAGTCCAACGCCATCATGTTGTATCTCGCCGAAGAGGCAGGCAGTGACCTGGTCCCTTCTGACACGTTCCGCCGGGCCCAGATGATGAGCTGGCTGTTCTGGGAACAATACTCTCACGAGACCGCCATTGCTGTGAGGCGCTTCCAGAAACATTATCTCAATACGCCGGATGACCAGATCGATCCGCAGCTGATGGCCAAGGGGCGCCGCGCGCTCGGTGTGATGGAGCTGCAATTGACCTATACCGACTGGCTGGTTGGCGATGCGATGACGCTCGCCGATATTGCGTTGGTCGCCTACACACGGGTCGCCCATGAGGGTGGCTTTGACCTGTCTGATTTTCCTTCCGTGGAAAGATGGGTCAGCCGCACCGAAGTGGCCCTCAATATACCGCACGCAAAAGAGGCTGCGTAATGTACAGATATGATGAGTTTGACGCCCGGATCGTCTCCGAGCGGGTCGCGCAATTCCGTGGACAGGTGGACCGCCGCCTATCGGGCGAATTGCTGGAAGACGAGTTCAAGCCGCTTCGCCTGCAGAATGGAGTCTACCTCCAGCTACACGCCTACATGCTGCGCGTGGCCATTCCCTATGGCCAGCTGAATGGCCGTCAGCTGCGCCAACTGGCCATCGTCGCGCGCGACTATGACCGGAATTACGGCCATTTCACCACGCGCCAGAACATACAGTTCAACTGGGTCGCGTTAAAAGACATCCCGGACGTGCTGGCCAAGCTGGCCGAGGTCGAGATGCATGCCATCCAGACCTCCGGTAACTGTATCCGCAACGTGACATCCGATCATTATGCCGGTGCGACGAAAGACGAATTGATGGATCCGCGCCCCTGGTGCGAGATCATCCGCCAGTGGAGCACGTTCCATCCGGAGTTCGCCTTCCTGCCGCGCAAGTTCAAGATTGCCGTCACGGCGGCCGAGCATGATCGCGCTGCAATCCGCGTGCACGATATCGGCCTGCATATCCGCAAGCGCGGCGACGTGGTCGGGTTTGAAGTCCATGTCGGCGGCGGGCAGGGGCGCACGCCGCACCTCGCGACCCTGGTCAACGAGTTCGTGCCGGAAGCCGAATTGCTCGACTATCTCGAAGCCATCATGCGCGTCTACAACCGCTTCGGCCGCCGGGACAACAAATACAAGGCCCGCATCAAGATCCTTGTCAGCGAACTGGGCGAAGCCGAGTTCCGCCGCCTCGTGGAAGAGGAATATGCCGCCCAGCGCGACAATGAGAAAATCGACCTGCCACAGGCCGAGATCGACCGTATCCATGCCTATTTTGCGCCGCCGGAACTGGCCGCGAAGCCAGACACGTCTTCGGCATTCGAGGCCCTGAAGGCCGATGATGCAGAGTTTGCGCGCTGGGCGCGGATCAACCTCCATCCGCACAAGACCCCTGGCTACACGTCGGTCACGGTCAGCCTGAAGCCGATTGGCGGTCTCGCCGGAGACGCCACCGACGCTCAGATGATGACCGTAGCGCATCTGGCCGAGACGTATGCTTATGACGATATCCGCGTCAGCCACGCCCAGAATCTCGTCCTGCCACATGTTGCGCTGGATGACCTGCCGGATGTGTATCGCGAGTTGAAGGCTGCCGGGCTGCATACCGCAAACGAAAGCCTGATCACCGACATGATCGTGTGCCCAGGTCTCGATTACTGCAACCTTGCCAATGCCCGTTCCATTCCAGTCGGGCAGGCGGTTCAGGAAGTGTTCGCCGATCCAGACTATCAGGAAGATATCGGCCGCCTGCACATCAATATTTCCGGCTGTATCAATGCCTGTGGCCACCACCATGTCGGCCATATCGGTATTCTCGGCGTCGACAAGAAGGGTGAGGAATTCTATCAGATCACCTTCGGTGGCCGCGCAGATGAGAAGGCCGCGATCGGTGATATTGCCGGCCCCGGCCTGAAGGCTGATGACGTGCCCGGCGCCCTCAAACGCGTCGTCGACACCTATCGCGAGCTGCGCGCCGACAAGGGCGAGTTGTTCATCGAGACGCTGGCCCGCCTCGGCCATGACCCCTTCAAGGAGGCGCTTTATGCCGCTGGTTAAGAACGGCACAGAGATCGACAATATCTGGGCCTATGTCCCGGATGAAGGTGAGCTGTCTCCTGGTGGATGTATTACAGTTTCGCTCGGACGATTTCGCAGCGAGCGAGACATTCTTCTGGCCCGCAACACCGATATTGGTGTGCGGCTGGAACCGGGCGACGACCCGCACGAACTGGAGGAATATCTCGACCGGTTGCAACTGATCGAGATCAGTTTCCCTAAATATACTGACGGTCGTGGATACTCCCAGGCCCAGCTTTTGCGCCGTCGCTTCGGCTATACCGGAGAGCTTCGCGCTGTGGGTCACGTCCTGCGGGATCAGATATTCTATATGAACCGTTCAGGCTTTGACGCTTACGAGACCGCCCGTGCTGACCTACATGAAGTGGTGAACGCACTGGAAGAGTATTCCGACGTCTACCAGCCCGCAGCGGGTGATCGGACGCCGGTGTACCGCAAGAGACACGAAAGCTGATCCTTATGCCTTATGGCGACAGTCTTGCCCGCAAGTCCGAAGCTGCGGATGTCCGCCTCGCTCGCCTGAATGGTGAGTTGCGCGACGCCTCCGCTCAGACGGTGCTGCGCGTCGCCATGGTTCGCGAATGGGCCAACAGCCTGACCTACGTATCCAGTTTCGGCGCCGAGAGTGTCGCTATGCTGGCCCTGATCGCGGACGTGAAGCCTGACCTGCCCATCGTGTTTCTCGAAACCGGTATGCATTTCCCGCAGACGCTGGACTACAAGGACGAGCTGATCGAAAAGCTCGGCCTGACCGGTGTGCGCGAAATTCCGCCGAGTGAGACCGAGCGCAAGGTGCTCGATCCGAAGAACAATCTCTGGAAAACCGATCCGGACGCCTGTTGCGCACTGCGCAAGGTGCGCCCGCTGGAGCCGGCTCTGGAGGGCTTTGATGCCTGGATCACCGGTCGCAAACGCTTTCATGGTGGGGCCCGGATGAGCCTGCCGGTCTTCGAGTTTGCGAACGGACGCTACAAGGTGAACCCGCTGGCCAACTGGACTCCGGACGATGTGGAACTGTTGATCAAGCAGCGCAATCTGCCGCGCCATCCGCTGGTTGCTCAGGGCTATCCGTCCATCGGCTGCTGGCCGTGCACGAAGCCGTCCGACAATCCGGACGATCCCCGCGCGGGTCGCTGGGCCGGACAGGAGAAGTCCGAATGCGGCCTCCACATCGACAAGACGGAACGCCCGCGCGTCTTCTAGGCCTTCGCCCCGAATATGTGAGCCATGGCGATCGCTCCGGCGGTCGCCACGTTCACACTGTCAAAGCCTTCCGACATTGGGATGCGCACGGGCGTACAAGCCGCGATCAACTCGTCCGGCAGCCCCGGTCCTTCGGCACCGAGCAGGATGGCGAGTCGGTCCGGCACAACCATTTCGGTGATCGGCGGGGCTTCTGCACGCGGCGTCATCGCCCAGACCTCATAGTCCGCCGCCTTGGCCGCGTTCACCATGTCCAGGCCCGTCCCGCCATGGGCATAGGGCAGCCATAGGCTGCTGCCGGAGGAGACGCGGATGGCCTTGCGATAGAGCGGGTCACAGCATTGACCATCCATCAGCACCGCATCTGCGCCAAAGGCAGCGGCATTGCGAAAGCACGCGCCGACATTGTCGTGATTGGACAGGTCTGACATCAGGAGCAGGGTAGAGGGACCGGCCTCTATGGCGGCGAGAAACGCGGCCGGTTCGGCGATGTCGCCTTTCAGCCCACAGGCAAGCACGCCGCGATGCATCGGAAACCCTGCGACCGCATCCATCACCGACTGGGGCGCGACATAGACCGGCACGTTCTCCGGCACGAGGGCCATCAATTCGGCCAGCGGTGCGGCCCGGTTCTCTGCAAGGAACACACTTTCCAGCGCAAAACGTCCCCGACGCAGCGCTGTCTCCAGCGCTACTTTGCCCTCGACGATGAAGCGCGCGCCATGACCTGAAGTCAGGTCCTTCTCGCGAATGGATGTGTAAGCCTCCAGCCTCGCATCTGTCGCGCTATCAACTTCTATCGCAAAACCCATCTCAATTTCTCTATGCTGAGGCGCAAGACGTCGTCCAACTGGCGGGGCGTCCATGACGTGGAACGAATCCGGCTCGGCCGACTACGAGCATACTTCACCCATACGGACAAATCGACGTCCGGCACAGACGATCCAGGCCGAACATTCTCCTGCAGGGGATCCCTCCGCACTTCAGTTCAAATAATTCTCCCAATAGGAGAAAAATTCTACTGTTTGGTATTGTTATCGCAATCATAAATAGATAGAGGGAGATTGCGAAGGATTTGCAGGCGGGCCGGGGGGACGCATGAATATCATGATGAAAACCATTGTGGTGCTTTGGCACCATAGGCTCATCCTTGTATTGTTGCTGGTCGCGTTTTGCGTGGTCGCGATCTCTGCAGGAAACCGCATGCACCGCAAGGCGATGTTGGAACACGTTACGGACAAACAGTTTCAGTTAAATTTGGAAATGACCCGCTATAGCGGGGCAGAGGCACCACCAATTCTCCTCAGCTCGCTGAGCGAAGATGATATAGGACTTGTCCATAGACTGCGGGAATCGCACGAGCTGATACATGTGGGGTTTCCCGAGTGTCGCCGCGCTCCAGCCAGATCAATTGTTGGCCCTCAGCCTGATCCCTTGATCTGTGAAGTCCAGATTCCTCCAAGAAAGCCGTCAGACATAATTTGCGAGTCTGAAATCGGTTCGCATCCCTATGTGGCTGCGGGCAGGTTCATCCGCGGAGCCTATTCGGCATGTCTGATGACACTTTGGTCAAGAGAACAGGGAGAATGGTCGCTGAATTCTGCCGCGGTGGGTCCAATGAAAAACGGCCCACTGTTAAGCGGGCCGTCTGAGCTGGATGAAGATGCGTATTCGAACCTGACCGGTCACTAAGCCGGGTTGGGGGCCATGTTCGGCAGGCCCTGATCCTTGGCCATACGCTTCATGGCTTTCTGGAGCTTTTCGAACGCGCGCACTTCGATCTGGCGAATACGCTCACGCGAAACACTGTAAACCTCGGACAGTTCTTCCAGTGTTTTCGGCTCTTCCGACAGGCGGCGCTCGGTCAGGATGTGGCGTTCGCGCTCGTTCAGGTCTTCCATGGCAGCGGTCAGCAATTCCATCCGCGCATTGAATTCCTGCTTGTCAGCAAACTCTTCGGCCTGGCCTTGATCATCGTCGGCCAGCCAGTCCTGCCACTCCATGTCGCCATCGGTGCCCATTGGCACGTTCAGCGAAGCATCCGAGCCGGACATACGCCCGTTCATCGAATACACTTCAGCTTCTGTCACATTCAGCTTTTCGGCGATCAACTGGGCCTGTTCAGGACGAAGGTCACCTTCGTCCAGAGCCTTCATTTCGCCTTTCAGGCGGCGAAGGTTGAAGAACAGCTTCTTCTGCGCGGCCGTGGTGCCGAGTTTCACGAGGCTCCAGCTGCGCAGGATGTATTCCTGAATGGCGGCACGAATCCACCACATGGCATAGGTTGCCAGCCGGAAACCCTTGTCCGGGTCGAATTTCTTCACGGCCTGCATAAGACCGACATTGCCCTCGGAGATCACTTCGGCCATCGGCAGGCCATAGCCACGATAGCCCATTGCGATCTTCGCAACGAGACGCAGGTGGGATGTCACCATCTTCTCGGCAGACTGGGTATCTTCCTGTTCGCGCCATTTCCGCGCGAGCATGAATTCCTCATTCTTCTCGAGCATGGGGAACTTACGAATTTCGGTGAGATAACGGCTCAGGCCCTGCTCCGGGCTGAGTGCCACACTCGCACTGGCGGTTTTGTTCGCCATATCTAATCTCCTCCTTTGCAGACCAACCCCGCATTGCGGCGATCGTTCCGGCAATCAGATCTTCTTCCTGACGTTTAGCCCCGCATGGCGGCGGCGTCGCCCCGTATAAACCGCATGAATGTCATCGCGGTTTAACATAAATAAGCATTCGGCCCCTGCTTTTGAAGGGGGTTCAAGCGTCTGATTTCACGCTCACGAGAAAGTATATCTTGTGGCGGCAAAGTGATCCAGAAGGCCGCCACACCTTGCTGTCAGAAGTTGCGGAACCGGTTTGAAGGTTGCGGGGTTGATTGCCCAGATATGACAGGACACAACCAAATGGGCAGCACCACTCTCACCCGCACGGACGCCTTCCGGCAATTCGTGCAATCAGATTCCTTTCCCTGTATTGGGGCAAAATCGGCAATGGTTCGCGATCAGCTGGTCATTGCGGAATTCGGCGACATAGATTCCGCTGCAGGTGACATCAATCTCAGGCGCGCACTGGAAGAGTTTATCGAGGAGCTCGATTTCAGCTCCCCTGTGGTTCAGTCCTTCGTCGCCATCTTCACGGGGCCGACCGAGCTGTCAGAGACTGAATTCGAGCGTGCGCTCTGGAATCGGCTTCAATCCTTGCACAATCTCGATGTGGTCGAGGGCAGGGGGTGGGCCGAGAGCGCGGAGCGTGATCCGGAATCGGCACATTTCTCGATGGGCTTGCTGGGCGAGGCCTTCTTCGTCATCGGCCTGCACCCGAACGCATCCCGACCAGCCCGTCGTTTCGAGTTTCCTGCGCTCGTCTTCAATTCGCATGAGCAATTCGAACGCCTGCGCCAGGATGGCCGGTTCGAGAAAATGAAGCAGATCATTCGAGAGCGCGACAAGGCGCTTGCCGGTTCGGTTAATCCGATGCTGGCAGATTTCGGCCGGGGGTCTGAAGCCGCGCAATATTCAGGCCGCGAAGTCGGTCCTGAGTGGAAATGTCCGTTCACCCCGCAGGAGCCTGCGAAATGAGTCACCGTATCCCCCCGAAATCCGGCACGGCCTTCATCCTGCGCAAGGGCGAACGCCTGACTGTGACAGATCCCGAAGGCGAACAAGTCAGCGACATGGTCGCCTACAATCTGGACGACCGGAAGGAAGTGATTTCATCCGGGCGTTCCCTCGATTATGCCGGGCGCATGTTCCTGACCACGGGAGACATGCTCTACTCCAATCGCAGCCGTGACATGTTGAAAATTGTCGAGGATGAGGTCGGCCGTCATGATTTCACGCTGACGCCCTGCTCGAAGGATACGTTCCGCAAGCTGTACAATGAAGCTGATCCCCAAGGTGGTTGTCAGGAAAACCTCGAAGCAGCCCTGGCCGAATACGGCATAGGCCCCGATGATATTCCGATCGCGTTCAACATCTTCATGCATGTCGCGACAGATCCTCAGACGGGCGAGATCAAGGTTTTGCCACCTCTGAGCAAAGCGGGGCAGTCGATTACGTTCGAAGCCTGCATGGACCTTCTGATCGGCATGACCAGCTGCTCCGCAGGAGAGTCCAATAATTTTCGCTACAAGCCGATAGATTATGAGATCGTGCAGGCAGTCGACTGATGGATATTTCAGCAATCTATTACGACGGATGGAAAGATCTTGTCCGTATCGCGCTTGCCGCCCCAGTCATATATTTCACCATCATCGCTTTCATCCGGCTCGCTGGAAAGCGGTCTACGTCTCAGATGAACAATTTTGACTGGGTGGTGACCGTGGCGCTGGGCTCAATCGCTGGAGCGGGTATCACCTCGAATTCCGTCACGGCCGTCGAAGCCTTGTTCGCCATTGCAGTCCTCCTGTTTATTCAATGGGGGCTGACATTCGTTCTGGCGCGCAGCGACTCTGTGGAATGGCTTGTGAAATCCAGTCCACGACTTCTGGTATATCGGGGTCAGTACCTTATGCAGAATATTCGCGATGAGCGTCTGACCAAGTCCGAAGTGCTCGCCGCGTTGCGGGAAAATGGCCTGACACGCGTTGCCGAAGCTGAGTTGGTCGTGCTCGAAACGGATGCGTCATTCAGCGTGGTCGCGCGCAAGAATGCGGATGTATCGCCCGAACATCTTGCCCAATCTGTCGTCGGAGTTCCAGGCCACTCCTGAAGTGTGCGTCACAATAAATTCATGAAAGTCAAAGTCTTGTACGCTGTTGTGGCTATTACTGGTTACAAAGTTTTCAGACTGTGATGATAGCGAGAACCCATAAGGCCTTTTGGGTGGGGCAGATGGGTTTATTATGAGATTTCGCTCCACGTCATGGATGCATTTTGAGCCGCTCTCTCTCGGAGACAGCTTTGATGCGGTATCCGCGTTTTTCGTCAAGAACCCTGAAGCGACACTGTGCCCGGTTGTCGATTTTAACGGCAAGCCGACAGGGTTTGTGTCCCTTCAGGCTTTCCAGCGCCTGATCTCAAATCCTTTCGGCTATGCCCTGAATCAGAAAAAGGGTGTGTCCGGCATAATGGATCGAAACGTGCTGGTGATGGAGCTATCGGAGGATGCCGCGACCGTATTCGGCAGTATCCGGGACAAATCAGACCTGCTCACCAACGGTCTGATCCTTGCGCATGAAGACGGCATCTATGCCGGATGTCTCAACGCGCTTGGTGTGTTTCATGCCCTTACCGAAATTCATGCCAGTATGCTGACTGAACTCAAGGCCGAGATCGAGGAGCGTGAGCGCGCCGAGCGCAAGATCCGCCAACTTGCCGACACAGACCCATTGACCCGAATCCTGAATCGCCGCGCCTTTGTGCGGGAAATGGAGGCTCTGGTGGCACAGGGCCAGCCCTTCATGTGCGCCTTGATCGACCTGGACAGGTTCAAGCCCCTGAATGATCGCTATGGGCATGCGATAGGGGACCATGTCCTGAAGGTTCTCGCCACGCGCCTGTCGGAGATGGAGGGCTGTCAGCATGCTTGTCGCCTTGGCGGAGATGAGTTTGCGTTTATCATTCCATCAGTTGGCGATAACGCACTGGCATTGGCTGCGCTTGTCCAAAGTGCTCTGGTTTCTCCGATAGAAACCGATCTCGGGCTCGTCACGGTCGGCGCCTCCATCGGGGTCGCTGCGTTTCCGGATGACGCGGCTGACAAGGCCAATCTGATGTACGCAGCCGACAAGGCCATGATCCGGATAAAGTCGGAGGGCGGAGGGATTGCGGTATTCGATCGCCGTGAAGACATGGCGGACATGGACGCCGAAGAGTTCGACAAGACCATTATCGGGGCGGTCAAGGACAATTGCTTCCAGCCCGCAGTTCAGCCGATTCTGGATTTGCGCAGTCACTCAATTGCCGGTTATGAAGTGCTTGCGCGCTGGCCGCATAGCGGCCTCAGCCGGCAGCCCTCGCCCAAGCAATTCATGCCGGCAGTGGAGCGCCTTGGCCTGATCGACAGTTTCTTCTGGTCCATGCTGAACCAGGCTTTGCGCTGGTTGCCCGGGGGTACCAGCTTCCTGTCATTCAACGTCTCTCCCTCTCAATTGACGTCTCTGGAATTTGCTGACCATTTCCTGAACGCGCTCCGTCGCCATGGCATAGCGCCTGAACGGATCGAACTCGAAATCACAGAAAACGTCCTTTTCAGGAACATCGATACGAGCAAACACGTGCTTGGCAAGATTGTCGGGGCAGGGGTCTCTCTGGCTCTGGATGACTTTGGCACCGGCTATTCCTCGCTCTCCCTGTTGGAGGAATTGCCCTTCAAGAAGGTCAAGCTCGACAAGAGCCTGCTCGGCAAGAAGAGCGATTCCGGTGTCCTGCCCAAAGTGCTGACTGGCAGTCTGAAGATGTGCCGCGAGATGAATCTGATCAGCTGCGCCGAAGGCGTGGAAACCAGCTGGCAACTCGAACAGCTCGCCGCGCGCAATTGTGATCTCATACAGGGCTACCTCATTGGTCGGGCCGTGCTTTGCCAGGAGATGACCGCGCCCGATATCAATGTGCGGGCGGGCTGAAGCAGCCTTCTTCAGGGCATAATCGCGTCCTTGTCCCGCAAGGAATCCGTTGCGCCTGTTGCCAGTAGGGGTGCCCGCGAGAACGTATCCGCCGCCTCTACGCGCCGGACATATACTTGCGCGGATGGACAGCCTGTTTGCGCCCCCACCGGTATTGAAGCCGCATCTTCAGCCATTCCGTTTCTGGATATGGCTGCAGCTCATCCTTCTGCGCCTGTATGTGCGCCGAACGAGAGGTCGCGGCACGCCGTTCCTCACCATGTGCGATGCGCGAGGGAATGTCTGGATCGCGGCAATCGGGGATATGCCAACAGTCGCGCGGCCTGACCCTTTGGCGTTCACCCTCCCAAAGGCCTGTCAGGTCGCGATGGGCAGCGCATCCGAACACGCGCCTGCGCATGATGCGGGCGACCATCGCGTCGGAACAACGCTATTTCCGATGATTCGCCCGCATGATGCCGAGTTGCGCCTGCCTCCCCCCGATACCTGACCCGGGCGCTTGCAAATTCCTGATCTTGTCCACCGAGCGCCTTCACGGGCGTTGCAGGCGCAGGTCGCTCCGGCGGGCTGGTACACGATTTGCCTGTCACAGGACGAACGGCATTGTTGCTGCTGGTCCTGAATCTGGTCTGGCGGCTCCGAAATCCCGGGTGCCATACCGAAAAGGACACGCGCATGCGTCTTCCTCATCTGACATCACTCCAGGGCGGGCGCGCCATCGCTGCGCTCATGGTCGTCTTCTATCACCTTAATATCTTCATCTTGCCAAAGCGGCTTTATGCGGAAACGGGCGAAGCGCTGCATCCTGTAGCGAATATGGGCTATTCGGGTGTTGAATTCTTCTTCGCCCTGTCTGGATTCCTGATGCTCTACATCCATCGTCGGGATTTTGGTGCCCCTCAAAAGGCCTATAGCTACGCGATCAAACGGGTCTCGCGCATCTATCCGGCCTATTGGCTGGTTCTCATCCCGATGGTCCTGGCCGGTGCCCTGATCCCGGCCGTCGGACTTGGCTATATGCCGGGTCTTGGGCAATTGCTGCCGAACCTCTTCCTTGTGCCAATGGAAGACACTCCGATTCTTCAGGTTTCATGGACCCTGCAACATGAAATGTTGTTTTACGCCATATTCGGCCTCGCTATCCTGCATCGCTGGGTCGGTCTCGGCATCCTCAGCATGTGGTTTACCGCCTGCGCGCTCACCGTATTTGGCCAGGACGTACTGTTCCCGGCGGACTTCCTGTTCTCGCCCTACAATCTGATCTTCCTGTTCGGCGGTCTGGCGGCGGTGTCCTTCCAGCATCTGGGACGGAATGCAGCGCGCGGCCTGTTGGTCGGCGGTTTGCTGGTCTTCCTGATGACGGGGCTCAACGATATCTATCGCCCCGTCGAGATCGGGTTTGGTGTGCGCACGGTCCTGTTCGGTGCCTCTGCCAGCGCGATCATTGCCGCGCTCGCCGCAATGGAAACCGCTGGCCGCCTGAGCATTCCGCGCAGCCTTCGTTTGGTCGGCGACGCGTCCTACATGCTCTATCTTGTGCACATGCCAATGATGACGGCCGGTGTGCCGGTTGCGAAATTCCTGCACCTACCGGAATTCCTGCCGCCTTGGATCATGGCGCTGCTGTTCGTGATCGGGTGCACAATCGCGTCCGTTGTCGCGCACCTATACCTGGAACGCCCTCTGGTTCGCTACATCTCGCGTAAGTTCGGCGCGCCGAAAAACCTGTCTGGCCAACTCAGCCTTGCAGACGCTTTGCGTCAGGCGGCGTCTAGTCGGCTTCCAGTTCAACACGGGCCTCGGACAAATAATCCGTAGACCGCATTTCATGCAGGCGGCTGGCCGTGCGTTCGAACTCGAAACTGCCATCGCCTTCGGGATAAAGGCTTTCCGGCTCGGCGGCTGCGCTGGCTACCAATTTGATCTTCGCTTCATAGAGCGCGTCGATCAGTGCCACGAAGCGCGCCGCCTCGTTGCGGTTTTCTGGTCCCAGCGTCGGAATGCCTGACAGGATCACCGTGTTGAAATTTGCGGCGATGGCCAGATAGTCCCGCGACCCGAGCGGCCGGGCGCACAATTCCTCGAAGGTGAAGCGCGCCACACCCGCCGCTTCGCGTTGGACTTCCAGTTTGCGGCCTTTCACCGTCAGCACGCAATGCTGTGGTTCTGCCCCAAGGGTCAGCCGGTCCCAGGCCCGGTCCAGCGCGGCCTCGGATTCGGGGCCCAATGGCGAATACCAGACCGGCGCTTCGATCAGGCGGTCAAGGCGGTAATCCCGCTCCGAGGCGAGTTCCAGAATTTCGCAATGCGCCTTCAGATGCTCGATGAAGGGTAGGAAGAGGGGGCGATTGATCCCATCCTTGTAGAGATCATTGGGGTGGCGGTTCGAGGTCGCCACCACCGTGACTGCCATGTCGAACAGTGCCTCGAACAGGCGGGCCAGAACCATGGCATCAGCAATCTGGGTGACCTGGAACTCATCGAAGCAGAGCAGGCTCGCCTCGGAGGCGATCTGTTTCGCCACTGGCGCGATTGGATCATCGCCCGCTCCCTTTACGCGCCATTCGGACCGCTTGCGGTCGTCTTGCGAAAGCTTGCGCCAGGCATCCAGCCGGTCATGCACTTCGGCCATGAATTCATGGAAATGGACCCGCCGGCGGGCTTCAACCGGTGCACTCTCGAAGAACAGATCCATCAGCATGGATTTGCCCCGACCAACGCCGCCCCACATATAGAGACCCGTGACGGTCTCGGCTTTCGAGAACCAGCCGCCAGTCTTGCGGTTGGCCAGTCTGTGTTCCAGATCGTTCAGCGCCGCAGCGGCGGTTGCCTGAACCGGGTCCGGCGTCAGCTGGCCGCTCTCGATGCGGGCTTCGTATTTCTCAAGGACGGTGGTCATTCGGGTCAACCCAGCCGCTCGGCGATCTGGGCCAGCAGTGCGCTCCAGGCTCCGGGCACCAGCAGGAAGGTCAACGCCGCACCGGCCAAGGCGCCGCCCAAATGCGCGCCATGTGCGATCATCGTATTAGGGCGTTGCGACAGGAAGAAGCTGACCGAGATAAACAGAACTGCCGCAACAATCGCCCACATCGGCAAGATGAAAAGCAGGTACAATACCGCAAACGGCGCCAGCACACTGAACGCGAGCACGATACCGGACGTCGCGCCCGACGCGCCGACGGCGCGGTAGTCGGGCTGGTCGCGTTTGTCGACGTATTCCCATGCGTTTCCGGCAAACAACGATCCGAAATAGATGATCAGGAATGTTGTTGCGCCAAGTTCGCGTTCCAGCACTCCGCCAAACTGCCACAGGACGAACATGTTGATGAGCAAATGTGTGCTGTTCACATGCAGGAAGGCTGAAGTCACGAAGCGCCACCATTGGCGGCCCTCCCGGATCGGCGCGATCCAGAAATTGTTGTCCTCGAAGAAAGCGCGGTTTGACAGGCCAATCAGACTGACGAGGACATTGGCCGCGATCAGGCTGATCGTCACGGGATATTCCATCATCGGGGGTGCCGCCTTTTTCCTGTGTCGCCCAGCAAAAAGCCGCCCGGACGTATCCTAGGCGGCTTAGCAAGGGGAAGGGGCGCTTCGCAAGCACCCGCATGGATTAGGCCGCGCGGACGGCCGTGGTTTCAGCGGCTGGCATCAGGTCCATCAGGAAGTCTTCAAACGCATCGGGGCGCTGGATGAAGCGATTGAATGGCAGAGTGGCCTTGAAAATAGCTTGCGGATGAATGTTCGCGCCACAGCGCAGGGCAGACTCAACAGCCTGGTCGCGCACATCCATGGAAGAGACGACCGCAATCCGGTATTTGCCCATATTGGCAACCCGCGCGATGGTCATGTCCGGGTCAAAGGAGTCTGGCAGGCCGAGGTCGAGCACGACGAGATCAAATCTTTCGAGGCGCAACCGGGCTTCCGCCATCATCAGGGTCGGCGCCATGACCAGGTCAACCTGCACGCGGGAGCGCGCAGCCTTGTCCGCGGCAATCGCCAGCATGTCTCTGACTGGCTCGTGATCTTCAACCCAAAGAACTTTCATCTACACTATTCCCGATTTATTTGCCCGCGAAGGAAAGCCTTAAGCCAACCCCCCTGTGGCGTTCACAATGGCACGTGGCTCTTACGTCTTGGTAAAGCGAAACTTTCCGAAGTGTTTATATTTCAACACAATGCAGCGTTCCGGTGGCCTGCGCGAACGGCCATTCCCCTGTAGTTCCCGCTTTGAGGGATTCGCCCCAACCCCTATGTATATAAAGGGAGAACGGAGTGGCCCACGCACCATGAGCGACGAGAGCCTGATCGCAAAATCCTCTACTTTGAGAGGATCGGCATTTCTTGATGCAGAAAAAAATAATGACCAGCATATCGTCGATATGCTGATTGAGGAACGCTGCCCGAAACTGCGCGGCAGCTGGTCGTGGCCGCTTGTCCGTCCGGTTCTCTACAAGACGCTCGGCTATCGCCGCGCGCGGGAAATGGCCGACACCATCATGCAGCTGAATGGGCGGGACTCGTTCGATCATCTTTCACGCCAATTGAACTTCTCTCTTGAGGTCGACGGTCTCGAGAGACTTCCAAGTGCTGGCCGGGTGATCATTGCGGCCAACCATCCAACCGGTTTGGCAGATGGTGTGGCGGTCTGGGATCTGCTCAAGCAGGTTCGGCAGGATATCGTATTCTTTGCCAATGCCGATGCCATTCGCGTCAATCCGAACTTTCAGGATGTCATCATCCCGGTCGAATGGGTGGCCGAGAAGCGCACCCCGGCCAAGACGCGCGAAACCCTGAAGCGGGCAGGGCAGGCCTTTGCCGAGGAAAAATGCGTTGTCATCTTCCCCTCGGGGCGGCTTGCAAAGAAGGAAGACGGGCGGCTGGTCGAGAAGGACTGGTTCTCTACCGTGGTCGGCCTCGCGCGGAAACAGAAGACACCCGTCCTGCCGCTCAATCTCGATGCGTGGAATTCGAGGCTCTTTTACTTTCTCAGCGAGCTGAACCCGGAATTGCGTGACATCACCCTGTTTCACGAGCTGCTGAACAAGCGCGGCGCGCAAGTGCGTATGACGTTCGGCCAGATGATTCATCCAGACCAACTGGCAGGCGACGCCATCGAGCTCACAGAAAAACTGAAGCACCACGTCGCTTATGATCTGGGCCGTGACCGTTTCGCAGTCTTCGAGCCTTAGCTTATGTGCGGACGATTCTTCCGGCATGGCGTAACGTGGGAGGAATACCACAATGCGCTGAATCTGATTCACCCGAACGGCATCCAGCCGCCAGAGCCTGCGTACAATATTGCGCCCACCCAGTATGTGCCCATCATCCGCATGGCGCCGGAAGGCGAGGATGTGCCGCGTCACGCCATCCAGATGGCTCCGGCCATGTGGGGACTGGTTCCCAGCTGGTGGAAAAAGCCGTTGAGCGAGAAGAAATTCTCGACGTTCAATGCGCGCAGCGAAGGTCTTGAAGCGTCCAACACGTTTCGCGGGCCTTTCCGGCATCATCGCTGTCTGGTTCCGGCCAGCGGCTTCTATGAATGGACAGGCCCGAAGGGCAAGAAGCAACCCTTTGCTATCGGCCTGCGAAACCGGCGATGGTTTTGCTTTGCAGGGTTATGGGACCGCGCCATGATCGACGGGTCCGAGATCGACACATTCACCATCCTGACCACCAAGCCCAACGACCTGATGGCGGGGCTGCACACACGCATGCCGGTCATCCTTCATCCGTCGGACTATCGGACATGGCTGGATGCTGACAATCGCAAGGTGGAACACCTCTACGAACCATTCCCAACCGAGGACATGCACGCATGGCCTGTAAATCCTGCCGTGGGAAATGTCCGTAATCAGGGCGTCCAGTTGATAGAGGAAACCTAGTTCTTCTTCCAGGCCACCTGATAGAGGTCCAGTCGACGATCCTTGAGGTTCTGTACCGCGCCGGATTGACGAGCTGTGAGCAGGTCTGAAATGGACAGGTCAGCCAGCGCAATCGTTTCCGTGTTCGGGGCTGTATCGGCTGCTACGCCATCGCGTGAGAAGGGGAAATCGGACGGCGTCAAGATACAGCTCTCCGCATAGTGAATGTCCATGTTCTCTACATTCGGGAGGTTGCCCACAACCCCGGACATGGTGACATAACACTGGTTCTCGACCGCACGGGCCTGACAGCAATACCGCACCCGCAAATAGCCACGCCGCTCGTCGGTACAGAAGGGCACGAACAGCATCAGCGCGCCCTGGTCGACAAGGTGGCGCGCAATTTCGGGGAACTCACTGTCATAACAGATCATCACGCCTATCGGGCCACAGTCGGTCTGGATCACGGAGTTTCCACGACCGCCCTGAATGTTCCACCAATGGCGCTCGGACGGGGTCGGATGCAGCTTCTGCTGGGTATGGACCGAGCCGTCGCGCAGGAAGACGTGGCAGACATTGAGAATTTCGCCATTCGCCATCTGGCTCGGATGCGTTCCGCCAATGATGTTGATGTTGTAGGAAACTGCCAGCTTCTCCATGAACTCCACAAAACGCGGCGTATAGTCAGATATCTGAGAGATCGCATCGACAGGGCCGAGCGGGCGTTCAGACAGCGACAGCAATTGCAGTGTCAGCATTTCCGGGAAGACCACGAAGTCTGACTGGTAGTCTGACGCGATATCGACCCAGTATTCGACCTGTCCTTCAAACTCGTCGATGGAAGTGATCCGGCGCATCTGGAACTGGACCGTGGCGATCCGCACGCGCTCGGGCAGGGACGTGTCGCCAAAGCTCGTATTGGTCTGGATCTTCTCCTGCGCCAGTGGGTTCTCCCAGAACATGTGCGTGGCATGTCCCATGGAGTCGATATCTTCCGGCAGGTAATGGCGCAGTACGCCGAGCGGCTCATACCCCTGATTCAGTTGGAACGTGATAACCGGATCGCGGAGCTTGGATTCGCGGACCGCCTTCACATAGTCTTCCGGGTTGGGATATTGTTTGGCGCGGCGAGCATAGCCGGGCATCCGACCGGCAAATACGATACCTTTCAGCTCCAGCCACTGGCATAGTTCGCGCCGTGCCTTGTAGAAACGCTGGCCAATGCGCAAGCGACGGAACGCCGGGTCGACCGCGACATCCATGCCGTAGAGCACGTCCCCTTCGGGGTCGTGACGGGCGGCATATCCGCCGCCGGTAATCTGCATCCATGTGTGCGGACCAAAGGCATGTTCGGACGCGATCATGAAGGTGGCGCAATGGCCAACAATCTGGCCTTCATATTCAGCGATGAACTGCCCATCCGGAAACCGGTTGATCTGCGCCATGAGGTGGTCGCGGGAATACTCTTCGCCCTCGCCATAAACGCGCGCCGAGAGGCCCTGAAGGCCGGGGATATCATCCGGCGTTGCATTGCGGATGATCAGTTTTGCTTTGCTATTGCTCATGGCGAAGGAATGTCTCTGGAGGGATAAGGTTCAATGGGGCAGGCGCAGGCTGGCCCGCAGGCCACCGAGAGGGCTGTCGCTGAGGCGAAGATCTCCGCCATGCGCGCGCGCCGTATCTCGGGCGAGGGTCAATCCGAGCCCTGTGCCCGGTGTATTCTGGGTGCGGGCCTCATCCAGCCGCATGAAAGGGCGGAAAGCATCCTCGCGCAGCTCCGGGATAATGCCCGGTCCATTGTCATCGACGTGTATATCGGCCGCATGCGGACCGTTCACAAGAGTGATTTGTGTGTCGGTCGCGAATTTTGTCGCATTGGAGATCAAATTTGTCACAGCGCGCTTGAGTGCCAGGCGACGGCCATTGACCTGAACATGATCGGGTCCGGTTACGGTAATGTGCGGGCCAAAGCCCGCGGCGGCGTCGCGCAAGAGTTCGGCAAGGTCAAAATCGCTCGGCTCATCGCCTTCTTCGCCGCGCGCAAAGGTGAGATATTCGTCCAGCATCATGGACATGTCATCAAGATCGGCCCGCGCGGCTTTGATGTCATCGGTCTCGTCCATCATGGCCAGCGCCAGCTTCAGTCGGGTGAGGGGCGTGCGCAGATCATGGCTGACCCCGGCTAGCATGGCGGTGCGCTGTTCCGCAAAGGCGGTCAGCCGGTTCTTCATGTCGATTACCGCCCGGGCCGCCTCGCGCACTTCGTTGGCGCCAGACGGGCGGAAGTCCGGCACATCCCGGCCACGGCCGAACGCTCGCGCGGCCTTTGATAAGCTCAGGATCGAGCGCACCTGCTGGTTCAGGAAGCCGATCGCCAGCGCAACCATGAACAGGGAGAACAGGATCACCCAGACAATAAAGATGTGGGTATTGGCGGCGAGCACACGTTTGCGCTCGACAATGATTTCAACTGTGCGGGGCCCCGACGCGAAGCGGAGATGCAGCATTGAGTCCTGGGGGTTCAACGCCGTCTCCACCGGTACGCCAAGCCGGGTCTCCAACTCCTTGTCCAGCGTGCCGCTATAGGAGAAGACTTCAGCATAGCTTCGGCGATCGAGGCTGGCGGAATCGCTGTCGCAAGTGAAGGTCAGGTCCAGGCGCTCATCTATGGTCTTGCGGTCCAGCACGGACTCCTCGCGGCGGTCGCAATATGCCTGGACGAGGCTCGCATCGCGCGCGATGGATTGGGCGAGCTTGCGGTTCACCTCCGCAATATGGCTGTCGTAATAATACCACGACATGAGCGACAGGATCAGAACGACCGGCGCGATTACCATCAACATGCTGCGGGCATACAGCCCGCGCGGTGTGATATCTCTCAGGCGCAGCATCGGCTCAGTCCGGCATGAGGCGATATCCGACGCCTCGCACGGTCTGGATATGGATCGGCTCTTTCGGATTGGGCTCGATCTTGCGGCGCAGGCGCGTCACCTGCACATCGACAGAGCGCTCCATCCCGGCTGAAGTCAGGGAGGCCAGCTCCTCACGGCTCACCGGTTCGCCCGGATTTGAGGCCAATACCGTCAGCAATTGCAATTCGGCTTCGGTCAGACGGATGCGCGTGTCGCCCTCCTTCAGCTCCCCGCGTTCTGCATTGAACACCAAACCGGACATTTCGACTTCTTCGGGCGGCTCGGCCTTGTGCGACCGGCGCAGGATGGCGGCGCAGCGCAAGGACAGCTCCTCTGGCTCGAAAGGCTTGGCGAGATAGTCATCTGCGCCATGCTTCAGCCCTTCAATCCGGTTGGACGCTTCACCTTTGGCGGTCAGCAGCATGACGGGCGTTTCCCGATTGCGCCCCTCCCGCATGGATTTCAGCAGGGACAGGCCATCTTCGCCCGGCATCATTATGTCCAGAATGGCGAGATCAAACTCCATTGATGACATCATCTTGCGCGCCCCGTCCGCTCCGGACGCCGAGGTCACGCGATATCCTTCACGGGTGAGATATCGCTTCAGCAGGTCGCGAATGCGGTCATCGTCATCGACGACGAGAATATGAGCGGTGTCCTGGTTCATTTGACGAGCGCATCCATCACTTTGCGCGCCCCTTCAACCGCATCCGGGCCAGCGGCGCGATAGGCCAGGCGCAGCCGCTCGCGCAATACGATCGTGATCTGGGTGGTCAGCGTGGTGCCCGCATCCGACAGGTTCAGCGTGCGCCGACGCTTGTCACTTGCCTGTTCACGCTCGCGCTCGATCAGGCCGCGCTTGTCCAGTTCGCCGATGATGCGAGCGAAAGTTGGTACTGTCATGCTCAACGCATCGCGCAGCTCGCCCACTGTTTGGCCGGGTGAGTAGCGGACAGCCATGAGTATTTGCAGTTCTGGCTTGCTCAGCCCTGCCTTGTGCCGCGCCTCTTCTGCGGCTCTCATCAGTTCGGCGCTTCCTGCCAGCAGGAGTCCGACACCTCTATCAAGCTCCTGATCCATAAGGAAAAGGCGCGGATCGAAAGGTCTATTCAGGTTGACGTCAGGGGCCATGTTCTGAAATGAACGCGAAAATGCTATAAGTGCAAGCGAGGAGCGCTGAACTATTATGTCTGCTTATGACGACCGTGACGGTTATATCTGGATGGATGGGGAAATCGTGCCGTGGCGGGACAGCAAAGTCCACGTCCTGACGCATGCGCTTCACTATGCGTCCTCCGTCTTTGAAGGTGAGCGGGCATATAGCGGCAAGATCTTCCGTTCGCTGGACCATTCCAAGCGCCTGCACAATTCAGCGGAGATCATGGGGTTCAAAATCCCATTTTCTGTTGATCAGGTCGAACAGGCCAAGACCGAGGCGCTGGCGAAATCGGGTCTCGAGAGCGCCTATGTGCGCGCACTGGCCTGGCGCGGGTCTGAGATGATGGGCGTCTCCGCCCAGAACAACACGATCCATCTCGCGGTCGCGGTCTGGCATTGGGGCGACTATTTCGCCGACAAGATGAAGGGCATCCGCCTGACACATGCCAAGTGGCGCCGTCCAGCCCCGGACACCGCGCCCTGCCATGCCAAGGCCGCTGGCCTCTACATGATCTGCACCCTGTCCAAGCATGCCGCAGAGCGCGATGGCTATGCCGACGCCCTGATGCTCGATTATCGCGGTCAGGTGGCTGAGGCGACCGGAGCCAACATCTTCTTCGTGCGCGATGGTGCCCTACATACGCCGACCCCGGATTGCTTCCTCAA